>JAAYLY010000064.1 GCA_012521625.1 Tissierellia bacterium
ATTAAAAGAAACTTTAAAACACAAGTCAATATCCCCAGAGGCTGTAGAGATAACATACAAGCGATTCAAAGAAGACCACACTCTCTTTGAAAGTACAATATATTTTCCAGAAGATTTACCACCATACGAAGTTGATATCAACCAATATGACCTCTTGCTACTGGGAGGTGAGAGAAGATGAGGGAAGAAATTAGTAAGTATCAAAAGAAACTGAGACTATCTAGAATTGTTAGGATATGAAGATGCTAAGAAAGTAGATTTTTATATATTAAGATTAGAATCTGATGAGGGCGAGCGATTGATTTTTACTGATAATGACTATGTAGATGGGTGGAAATATTCTAATGATAATATTGGGGAAATTATAGATAAGCAAAAGGAATCTTCATCTGAAGCCTCATACAGACCATATTTTGTGATTTTTGCAGAAGTAACTTTAGGTGATGGAAATATTATAAAGACACCGAAGCTGCCTATATATTATTAATAGTCTACTTATATATAGGAATAAAATGTTATATTGAGGCCATATTTATTCATAAATAAAAGACCGGTATCCGGTCTTTTATTTACTTATGTTCTTTTAATAATCGATCCCTAATATCCCACAGGTCTTGTGATAAGTCTACAATATACCTATGTGGTCTATCAAATCTCTTAACTTCATCCCATAATAGGTCTAATTGTTCCTTACAATATTTTTTAATTTCGTGGATATTTGGACTTTCATAAACACAGTTACCCTTATCGAAGATCTGTACTAATAGTTTCCTTACATAGAAATTCTTTAAGGTCTTTCTCTTCCAAGTATAAATAGGGTGGAAGATTTCATATGGTTTGGATTCGTCTATTTCCTCATCATGTAAAGTGATTACATCTGCAATGGCCTTGTTAGTATCTTTATCGAAGAACCTATATACTTGTTTAAAGCCTGGAGTAGTGATTTTTCCCACATTTTCACTAACCTTAATCTTGGGTATAAGTTGTCCATTTTGCTCTATGGCAGTTAGCTTATATACACCACCGAATACAGGTTGAGATTTGGCAGTTATTAACCTTTCGCCTACACCAAAGGAATCTATTTTAGCTCCTTGTAAGAGCAGTTCCCTAATTACATATTCATCTAAAGAGCTAGATGCAATTATCTGACAATCAGGATATCCAGCATCATCTAGGATTTTTCTACATTCCTTAGATAGGTATGCAAGATCACCACTATCAATCCTAATACCCTTTGGCCTAAAGCCCCTAGGTACAATTTCCTCATCAAAGACCTTTATTGCATTAGGCAAGCCTTCTTTTAAAACATCATAAGTATCTACTAATAATACACAGTTATCTGGATAAATCCTTGCATAAGCTCTGAAGGCATCTAATTCACTAGGAAACATCTGAACCCAACTATGGGCCATGGTACCTAAGGCTGGTATATCAAAGTCCCTGTCCACTATGGTGTTGGCAGTACCAATACAGCCTCCAATATAGGCTGCCCTAGCTCCTAGAATAGCTCCTTCATAGCCTTGGGCCCTTCTAGATCCAAATTCCATAACAGTCCTGCCATCTGCTGCCCTAACTATCCTATTAGCCTTTGTGGCTATTAAACTTTGATGATTAATGGTTAAAAGCACCATAGTTTCTATAAGCTGAGCTTGGATTACAGGTCCCCTAACTATTACAATAGGCTCCTGAGGGAAAATTGGTGTTCCTTCTGGAATAGCCCAGACATCACATTGGAATTTAAAATTTCTTAGGTAATCTAAAAATTTATTACTAAAGATTTTTTTAGATTCAAAATAAGCGATGTCCTCATCATCAAATTTAAGGTTTTTTAAGTACTCTATTAGTTGTTCTACACCTGCCATTATGGCAAAACCACCATCATCAGGAATCCTTCTAAAGAACATATCAAAATATGCAATTTGGTCTTCCATACC
>JAAYLY010000065.1 GCA_012521625.1 Tissierellia bacterium
TAATCCTAGAATTAAAGTTAATTGCTGATGTGGGTTTAGTAGGCTTTCCTAACGTAGGTAAATCCACCATCCTTTCTATGTTATCAGATGCTAAGCCTAAAATAGGAAACTACCATTTTACAACCTTAAAACCGAATTTAGGGGTCGTAAGAGTGGATGAAGGTAAGAGCTTCGTACTGGCGGATATTCCTGGTCTAATAGAAGGGGCATCAGAAGGAGTTGGTTTAGGCCATGACTTCCTAAGACATGTTGAGAGAACGAGGGTATTAGTCCATGTATTAGATGCATCAGGTATAGAGGGTAGGGACCCGGTTGAAGACTTCTATACTATCAATAAGGAACTGGAAGAATATAATCCAAAATTAAAGGATAAGCCTCAGCTGATAGTGGCAAATAAGATGGACTTACCAGGTGCAGAAGAAGGCTTAGAAAAGATTAAGACAGAATTTGAGCCAAAGGGTATCCAGGTATTTGAAACTTCTGCAGCTACTTCCCAAGGAATGAGGGAGCTAAAATATGCCATCTGGGAATTATTATCCCAATATGAAGGGGAATACGAAACCTTCGATGAAGAATATGTGGAAGAAGAGGATCTAGTAGAAGAGGAAAATATCGTTGTAAAGAAGGAAGATGGAAGATATATTGTTGAAGGAAGCTTCATAGAAAGGTTGATAGAATCCACATATTTTGACGACATAGACTCAGTTAGATATTTCCAAGAAACCCTGAGGAAGAAGGGTGTGGTAGAGGAATTGGAGAAATTAGGTATAGAAGAAGGGGATTCGGTCTTCATCTGTGGATATGAATTTGAATTCTTCCATTAAATTTTCCATTAACAGATAATATTAGAACAGATTAATAATCTATATCTATAAATTAATTAACAAATGATAATTATGAGAGGTGTAGTTAGTGATTACAGGTAAACAAAGAAGTTATTTAAAGTCTTTAGCCCATAAGATAGATCCTATATTTCAAATTGGGAAAAATGGGCTGACTGAAAACTTTATCAAACAGCTTGATGAAGCCCTAGAAGCAAGGGAACTAATAAAGGTAAAGATCCTTAAAAATAGCTTTTTAGACGCTACTGAAGTGGCTAGTGAATTAGCTGAAAGGTTGGGAGCAGAATTCGTACAAAGTATTGGTAATAAGTTCGTCCTATACAGGGAATCTAAGGAAAATAAGAAGATAGAATTACCTTAGGTATGAAGTCTACTCTCAAGGAGTAGACTTTTGTGTAAAGGGGAATCACTATGAAGATTGGAATAATGGGGGGAACCTTTAACCCCATCCATCATGGTCATTTGATTTTAAGTGAATATATCAGAACTGAGGCTGGGCTTGATAAGATAGTATTTATACCCACTGGTCTCCCTCCCCATAAGGTGGGGGAGGAAGTATTAGAGGGTAGGATTAGATTAGAGATGGTCCAACTGGCCATAAGGAATAATCCTTATTTCGCCTGGTCTGACATGGAAATAAGGAGGAAGGAGACCAGCTATACTATCGATACCATTGGTGAGTTAAAGAGGCTTTATGACAAGGCCCAGCTATATTTAATCATTGGAGCCGATAACCTTTTATCCATCCACACCTGGAAGGACTATAAAAGGGTATTGGAAGAGGTAAATATTATAGTAGCCAATAGGCTAGGCTCTAAAAGGTTGCTGGTAGTGGAGGAAATAGAAAGGCTAAATAATAGCTTAGGGGTAAATATAAAAAATATCAATAGCCCTATAATAGAAATCTCCTCTACTGAGATTAGGGAGAGGGTTAGGCAAAATAAATCCATCAAATATTTAGTTCCTGAGCTTGTAGAGGACTATATTTTAAGAAATAATCTATATAAATAGGTGAGTTTATGGATTCAAAAATATTAGAAAACCTTAGAAAAGATCTAGGGGAGGATAGGTTAAAGCACGTATTAAGAGTAGTAGATGTGGCAAGGGAACTGGCTAGGGTCCATGGTGTAGACATAAAAAAGGCTGAGACAGCAGCTTTATTCCATGATTGTGCTAAATTTCAAAATAAAAACAATTTATTGAAAAGCGCCAATGACTTTGATATAATACTAGATGACATAATGATGAGAAATACGGAATTAATCCATGGGCCCTTAGGGGCTAAAATAGCTGAAACTAAGTATAAAATCAAGGATGAGGACATCCTTAAGGCTATAGCCTACCATACTACTGGTAGGAAGAATATGTCAAAGTTGGAAAAGCTTATCTATATAGCTGACTATATAGAACCAGGTCGGAAATTTGAAGGTATAGAAAGGGTTCGGAAGCTGGCCTTTGAGGATTTAGATAAAAGCATACTCTTAGCCATGGATCAGACTATTATTTTTTTGATAAAAAATGATAAACTAATCTCAATTGACACCTTAGATGCAAGAAATCATCTATTAATGGAACTTAATTAAAGGGAGGTTAAAAATGACTGAAGTAGAAAATAAATTGGCTATTATAAAGGAGGCTATTGAAGATAAAAAGGGCATAGATATAGAGGTTATAAATATTTCTAAATTAACTACCATAGCTGATTACTTTGTAATAGTTAGTGGCAATTCATCTAATCAAGCCCAAGCCATTGCTGATGGAATCGATGAAAAGATGATGGAAAATGGTTATGAAAGATTGGCTATGGATGGCTATCAAAGTGGTAGATGGATCCTATTGGATTACGAGGATATTATAGTTCATATCTTCCATAGGGAGGATAGGGAATATTATAAATTAGAAAGATTGTGGAAGGAAGACAGAATCCAGCAATAAAAGGAGGTGAGAAAATGGCATTAGACGTAATAGCAACTGAAAAGGCTCCAGCAGCTGTAGGACCATATTCTCAAGCTATTAAGGCTGGTAATATAATATTTACCTCTGGACAACTTCATATTAATCCAGAAAATGGAGAATTGGTAAAAGGAGATATTAAGGAGCAAGCTAGACAAAGTCTGGAAAACGTAAAAGCTATCCTTGAAGAAGGGGGAGCTAGGTTAGAGGACGTTGTTAAGGTGACAATCTTCTTAACAGATATCTCTAAATTCTCCGCAGTTAATGAGGTTTATGCTGAATATTTCAGCAACCACAAGCCTGCTAGAAGCTGTGTAGCAGTTAAAGAACTGCCATTAGGCGGAGAGATTGAAATCGAAGCAATAGCAATAATCTAACAATAGTAATAATTAAAAAAACCTGGTTTTATAACCAGGTTTTCTAGTATCCAAAGATTTTACTTCTACGCCTTCTCCTTCTTTTAGTTCTGTTGTACAAGCGGATAATCCTTAAGCTAATAATCAGGGTAAATGCTACTAAATACCATTTATCTAGCAAGAACTCATATAGCTTTGGAGGGGGTACTTCTAAAATATCGATGGTGGATATAAGATTTCCCTTGCCTATAAGGTGGTCATCTAAATAATATTCCACTGTACCCACTACATCCCCTTTGGTTATAGGAGCCTTAATATCTTCTTCAATCATGACTTTTCTCTCAACTTTTTCAACAGAATTAGGCCTTAAGGGGTAGTTAATAGTCTTATCGATAACTACAGCTGCGTAGGGTAGTATTCCGTTCTCAACTTCCACATTGTCTATAAATTCATTAGCATGGCCAAGGGTAATATTATCAAAGTTTTCGAAACCATAGTTTAATAACTTGTGGGTATCGGCGTAAACCTCTTTACCATTTGACTTTAGAACTACAGCTATTAATGACTGTCCGTTTCGTTCTGCAAGGGTTACTAGGCAGTTTTTAGCCTCCGGGGTGTAACCAGTCTTACCACAGATAACGCCATCATATTTTACAGGTATAAGCTGACCATTTAAATTAATCTTGTCATTGCCATAGAAGAAGCTATTGGTGGAATATAAGTACCTACTTTCATCCTTCTTGTTAGTAGGTCCTATAGTGTAACTAGACTTACTGGCAATCTCCCTTAAGGTTTCATTGGCCATGGCATATTTAGCAATTAGGGCCATATCATAAGCTGTAGTGTAATGGTTGTCATTATGTAGACCATTTGGATTAACAAAGTTAGTATTTTTAGCACCTAGTTCTTTGGCCTTTTCATTCATCATTTCTACGAAGCCTTCAATAGATCCTGCTATATGCTTGGCTAAAGCCAGGGAAGCATCATTGGCTGACTGGATCAGTAAAGCATTTAACAGATCTTCAAAGGATACTTCTTCGTAATAATCTAGGGCTATATGGCTACCCTTTGTTAGGCTGATTACTTCAGGGTCTACTGTTACCATTTCATCCATCTTACCATATTCTATGGCTAAAATTGCAGTTAGAATCTTAGTTGTACTGGCAGGATATAATCTTTCATCCATGTTCTTTTCATAGAGTATAGCCCCTGATTCATAATCTATTAAGATGGCAGCTTGTCCACTGAGATTTAAATCTTCACTGGCGTAAGTAAATGTATATGTACTAAACAAAAAGATTAATAGCATCAGAAAAATAAGCTTCCTTTTCAAGTTATTCACTCCTCAAATTTACTATTTCAATTATAACAAAAAAATTATATTTATTTAAGCATAAATAATTAATTTCAGCAAAAATAAGTTAAATACCCCCTTTTTAAATATTTTAATTGAAAATCTAATAGGAGGGCTTGATATGAAAGATTACTTTACAAAAAAAGAACTTATGGTTATACTTATAGTTGTTTTAGTAATAGTAACTTTTATATCTTATAAAATCATATTTTATCGATTTATTCAAGAGCCCTTAAAAATTTCTCAAGATTTGAATATGGAAGACCTAACCCATGAAGACTTAGTTAGTAATTTGCCTAATGAATTAGATATAGATGAAGGCTATGAAAAAGAAGATGAGATAATAATGGTCCATATTAGTGGACAAGTCCATTTTCCAGGTATAGTTCAGCTACAAAAAGGGGCCAGGGTAAAGGATGCGGTAGAGCTGGCAGGTGGATTGAAAAAAGAGGCCGACCTTGATAAAATCAATTTAGCGAAGAAATTACAGGATGAAGACAAGATCTATATCCCCAAAATGGGTGAAGAAGTGGACTTGCCCTTAGAAGACTATGGCAATAGTAGTGGCAGTAGTGGTAAAATTAATATTAATAGCTGTAGTAAGGAAGAACTTATGAGTCTACCCGGTATAGGGGAAGTTACTGCCACTAGGATTCTAGAATATAGAAAGAGCTATAAATTCAAGTCTATAGAGGATATAATGAATGTATCAGGTATAGGTGAGAAGAAGTTTGAAGCCATTAAGGATTTAATAACTGTTAATTAAAGGTGTGATAAGATGGAGTATAAATTAACCCACTTAACAAAATCATCAGGCTGAGCAGCTAAAATCGGTCCCGATGTGTTGGCACAGGTCCTGTGCCATTTACCAAAGAGTTCAGATGAAAACCTTATAGTAGGCTTAGAAACCAGTGATGATGCTGCCGTCTATAGGATAAAGGATGATTTAGCCCTTATACAGACTCTGGATTTTTTCACCCCTGTAGTAGACGACCCATATCTATTTGGCTCTATAGCGGCTGCCAACTCCCTAAGTGATGTATATGCCATGGGTGGAAACCCCGCATTGGCCATGAATATAGTCTGCTTCCCCGACTGTTTAGATCCTTCAGTATTAAGGGAGATACTAAAGGGGGGCTATCAAAAGGTAAAGGAGGCAGGTGCCATTCTAGTAGGAGGTCATAGCGTTTCCGATGATGAACCTAAATATGGCCTATCTGTAACTGGTTTTGTCCACCCAGATAGGGTTTTTACCAATAAGGGGGCTAAGCCAGGGGATGTCTTAATCCTTACAAAGCCCTTGGGGGTTGGAATAATAAATACGGCTATTAAGGGGGATTTAGTAGACCCTACTAGCTATGATGAAGCCATTGAAGTGATGACTAGCTTAAATAAATATGCTAAGGAAGCTATGGATAGGGTTGGCCATATCAATAGCGTAACTGATATCACTGGCTTTGGCTTATTGGGCCATGCCTTTGAGATGGCCAAAGCTAGTAAGGTAAGTTTAATTATAAACAGCAAGGATATACCCCTAATCTCCAATGTAGTAGAATATGCCAGCATGGGCTTAGTACCTGCAGGTGCCTATAGCAATAGGAATTTCCTTGGAGATAATGTTCAATTTAAGGATAGGGTTCCAGAAGCTATGAAGGACATCTTATTTGACCCTCAAACCTCAGGTGGTCTTTTAATCTCCCTTCCTAAGGAATTTAAGGGGGATTTACTAAAAGCCCTTGAAAATATACCTACTAACTATGCTATAATCGGAGAAGTAATAGAAAAGAGTGAAAAATATATTTACGTGGATTAAGGTAAGGAAGTGGTTTAAATGAGTGAAAACCTATACAGATTCCTTCCTAAGGTTGATGAAATTTTGGAGGATAAATCAATTAAAGAGCTGGTGGAAAAGCTCCCAAGGAGCCTGGTTATTGAATCCATTAGGGAGGAGCTAGCTTTCATTAGGAAAAAAATTAAAGAAGGCCTAGTAACTAGGGAAGGCTTATTTACAGAATTAGCTTCCCTAGTTACTAATATTTGTCTAAGGGCATCCTATAAGGCTAGCTATAAATTGAAGAAGGTAATAAATGCCACAGGCACTATCATCCACACCAACCTAGGCAGGTCCCTATTAGATGAAGATGTAGTTGAACATATTAGGCTTACAGCCTGTAATTACGTTAATTTAGAATATGATCTGGAAAGTGGCCGTAGGGGGGAAAGATATTCCTTGATTGAATCCTTAATCTGTAGGATTACTGGTGCCGAAGCTGCAATGGTTGTAAATAATAATGCTGCAGCTGTACTTTTAACCCTAAGCTCCATAGCCAAGGGTAGGGAAGTTATAGTTTCTAGGGGAGAGCTGGTGGAAATCGGAGGCTCCTTTAGGATCCCGGAAGTGATGGAAGAAAGTGGGGCTATCTTGGTGGAAGTAGGCACTACCAATAAGACCCATCTACATGATTATGAAAGGGCCATAAATGAAAATAGCTCCGCCATATTAAAGGTACATACATCAAATTACAGGATACTAGGTTTCACTTCAAGTGTGGAGGTTAAGGAATTTAGTAAGCTAAAGGAGAAATATGATATAGCAATTATTGAAGATTTAGGTAGTGGAGTATTAATCGACCTTTCTAAATATGGCCTTGAATATGAGCCTACGGTACAGGACTCCCTTTCCAATGGGGCAGACCTAGTTACATTTAGCGGCGATAAGCTCTTAGGAGGGCCTCAGGCGGGGATTATAGTAGGTAAGAAGGAATATATATCACTTATGAAGAAAAACCCCCTTACAAGGGCTTTAAGGGTGGATAAGTTTACCCTAGCAGCCTTGGAGGCAACTTTTAGATTATATCTAGATGAAGAAAGGGCTATAGAAAAGATTCCAACCTTAAAGATGTTAACCATGCCTATGGGGGATATAGAAAAGAGGGCAGAGGAACTATTTCATCAAATTGAAATAAATGATAATCTAAATAGTAATTTAGAAATTGAAGTAGTTGATAACTATTCAGAAGTTGGTGGTGGATCCATGCCACTGGAAGAACTTCCCACTAAGTGCATAGCCATAAGGTCTAATACTCACAGTAGCCAGAAGATAGAAAGGATCCTAAGGGGCTATGATATACCCATAATCGGAAGGATTCATAGGGATAGGGTATATTTAGATTTAAGAACCATTAAGAGAGAAGACTATCCCATTATACTAGATGGTCTAAAATACCTATCCAATAGACTAGAGGAGAGTTGATTATGAAGCATATGATTATTGGAACTGCCGGCCATATTGATCATGGTAAAACCACTTTAATAAGAGCCCTTACTGGTAGGAATACGGATCGCTTAATTGAGGAGCAAAAAAGGGGTATTTCCATAGACCTAGGTTTTGCTTTTTTTAACCTTCCAAGGGGTCAACGGGCAGGCATAATCGACGTTCCCGGCCATGAAAAATTCATTAAGAATATGCTGGCAGGGGTTATGGGGATGGATATAATCCTATTGGTTGTAGCTGCCGATGAGGGAGTTATGCCTCAAACTAAAGAACACCTAGCAATACTGGATCTGCTGGGGATTGAAAAAGGCTTAATAGTTATTACTAAAATGGACTTAGTAGATGAGGAACTTTTAGAATTGGTGGAAGAGGAAATAAGGGATGAGGTCAAGGGTACTTTTCTTGAAAATAGTCCCATTGTAAGGGTGTCATCTACTGAAGGAAAGGGAATAGACCAGCTGATAAAATTGCTGGATGATTATGTAAAGGATATGGAGGAAAGGGATATATCTGATCTGCCTAGGATGCCTATAGATAGGGTCTTTACAATATCTGGCTTTGGGACGGTAGTTACAGGCACCCTCCTATCTGGTACTCTAAGGGTAGGGGATGAGGTACAGATCTATCCAGACAACCTCCTTGGCAGGATAAGGAGCCTCCAAGTTCACGATGAGGATACGGAAGTAGCCTATGCTGGCCAAAGGGTGGCAGCTAATCTTGTGGGTATTAAAAAAGATGATATAGAGAGAGGCCAGGTATTGGCAGCCGTAGGACAGATGATGCCTACAAGGATGCTAGATGTGAAGGTTAAACTCCTAGAAGGAATTGATAGGACTATTAAATCTAGGACTAGGTTAAGGTTATACCTGGGAACTAAGGAGTTATTCTGTAGAATCCAACTACTAGATAGGGAGATCTTAAATCCTGGAGAAGAAGCTTATGCTCAGTTGAGATTGGAGGAAGAAACGGTTTGTAAGAGGGGGGATAGATTTATCCTTAGATTTTATTCCCCTATGTTTACTATCGGTGGCGGGATTGTTCTAGAGCCCATTGCCAAGAAGAAAAAAGCCCTAGACCATAGGGCTATTGAAGAGTTGAAGTTGAAGGAAGTAGGTTCAGAAGAAGAGATATTGGAATATATAATCAAGGATAATAGCAGTAAATTTCCAAGCCTTAAGGATATAGCAGCTATCACTTCCATCTCAGAAACAAGGCTTAAGGAAGATATTTACAAGCTAGTGATGATGGATAGGGTTATAGTATTAGACTTAACTAAGGATAAATACCTATTACATAAGAGTTTTTATATGGAATTAAGGGATAGGATAGTTGAAGAATTAAAGGAATATCATGAAAGCTTTCCTTTAAGGCCTGGAATAAAGAAGGAAATGATAAGGAATAAGTATATTAATAATGCCCCAGCAAGACTAGGAGATTTATTTATCCAATCTTTGATTGAGGATGGCCTAATTGTGCAAGAATTTGATACAATCAGGCTTAAGGACTTCCAACCTAAGATGAATGAAGAACAGCTAAGAATTAAAAGGGATATTATCAGGACTTACGAAGAAAAGGGCTTTATGGTACCTAAAGCTGAAGAGATATTGGCTAGCTTAGACTATAAGGAAGGGGATAAGCTAGAAGTATTTAACGCCCTAATATATAAGGGTGAGCTGATACGACTAAAGGAAGACCTATATCTTTTAAATACTTTATACCAAGAAGCCTTAGGCCTTTTAAAGGACCATATTATGAAGAAGGGTAGCATCACAATCGCTGAATTAAGAGATCTATTAAATACTAATAGAAAGGTTGCCCTATTTATATTAGAATTATTTGATCAAAGAAAGATAACTAAGAGGGAAGATAATCGGCGAATTTTACATGGAATCAATAGGAATTGAGGATACAGTAGAGGTGAGGGAATGAGCGACAGCATTTTAATTGTCGACGGTGACAAAATATTTGCAGAAAGTTTAAGATACAGCTTCGAAAAGGACAACTATATAATAGATATATTAAACAATGGCAGCAGATTGGCCGAGAAGTTAAAAAATAACGATTATAAGTTACTCTTACTAGACCCCCAGTCACCTGGTATAGAAGGTGTAGAAATATGTAAAAAGATTAGAAGGATAACTAAAATTCCCCTTATAATCATCTCAGCTAACAACGATGATATGAATAAGATCCTAGCCCTAGATTATGGTGCGGACGATTATTTAGTTAAGCCATTTAATGTATTAGAATTAAAAGCTAGGATTAAATCTATCTTTAGGAGGATTGACGATAAGTCTGACAGGGATAAGTATCTTGTTAAAATTGATGATTTTTCCATAGATGCCTTAAGGAGAAAGATCTTTTTCAGGGATTCGGACTTAAACCTTACAGGTAAAGAGTTTGACCTATTTTACGTACTATCATCATGTCCTGGTAAGGTATTTTCTAGGGAGGAGTTGCTAAAGAAAATTTGGGGCTATGAATATTACGGTGATTTGCGTACGGTAGATGTCCATATTAGGAGGATAAGGGAGAAAATAGAAAAAGTATCTGCATCTGATAAACTGTATATATCTACTAAGTGGGGTGTAGGGTATTTTTTTAAGGAAAAATAAAATCAAAAAAGGCTGTTTCAAAACTTTGTGAGTCTGAAACGCCTTTTTGTTTTATTCTGCTTTATTGGCTTTTTGGATTATCTTAGTAAACTCCTCCATAACGGCATAAAATATCTCAA
>JAAYLY010000066.1 GCA_012521625.1 Tissierellia bacterium
TTATAGTTGGAGGTGCCATTTACGGAAGGTATTGTGAAAGGGTTTTTGGACCAGATGACAGACCAACACCTGCAACTACAATGGCAGATGGAGTAGACTATGTGGAGATGCCATTATGGAAGAATAAATTAATTGAATTACTTAATATAGCTGGTACAGGACCAATATTAGGGCCAATCCAGGGAATTCTTTTTGGGCCAATAGCCTTTATTACTATCCCCATTGGATGTGTCATAGCTGGAGCAGTTCATGACTATTTCATAGGGATGATTTCCATGAGGAATAAGGGTGCTCAAATTCCTAAGATGATGGAAAAATTCCTTGGGGACAACCCAACTAGGGTTTATACCATAATCATTTGGATCTTGATGTTACTTACAGGGGTTGTATTCGTTTATACACCAGGAGATTTAATAGTGGGAGATATACTTGGTTTAGATATTAGCAGCAATATAATCTGGGTCGTATATGCAATAATTCTTGCTTATTACATAGCATCAACAGTCTTCCCAATAGACCAAATCATAGGTCGTGTTTATCCTATATTTGGTGGAGTATTGATCATTTCAGCAATAGGAGTATTTATTGGAGTATTAAGGGATGGAGGGGCTAGCTTTGCTAATCTTCCAGCTGGACTATTATTCCAACATCCAAGTGGACAATCCTTTATACCAGTATTCTTTATTACAGTTGCCTGCGGTATAATGTCAGGTTTCCATGGAAGTCAAGCAACCCTAATTTCAAGAACTGTTAAATCAGAAAAGGAAGGCCGTGGTACCTTCTACAATATGATGATAGTTGAAGGTTTTATAGCAATGGTTTGGGCTGCTGGAGCTATGGTCTTATTTGGAAGAGGTATTCCATTAACTACAGGGGCTACTGAAATGGTAGGTCTAATATCTAGGGAATTTATGGGTAACATAGGTGGTCTTATAGCCATAATTGGTGTTGTTGTACTACCTATTACATCTGGAGATACAGCCTTTAGATCCTTAAGACTTATGGTGGCTGAGCAGTTTAATATAGACCAAAAGGATCCTAAGAAGAGGGTAGGACTATCTGTTTTAATCTTTATCCCTGCAATAATAATTCTTGCATATGCAAAATTATCACCAGGTGGATTTAACCTATTGTGGAGATACTTCGGTTTTACAAATCAGCTGGTTGCAGTATTTGCCCTAGCAATGATTACCGTTTACCTTAAAAACGAGGGTAAGAATCATTTAATAACCCTTTTACCAGGTGCATTCTATACCTTTATTGTAACTGCATACATCTGCCATGAGAGCATAGGTTTAGGCCTTGAAGCTAGAATTGGTGGATATTTTGGTCTATCCCCTGAAAGCTATGCCATATCCTTTACTATAGGAATTCTTACATCCATCCTATTTATAGTTGGTGTTCCTAAACTAGCTAAGGATAGAAAAGATGCTATTTTAAGATATGAAAATATATAAACTAGACATCCATTTAATAGGCCAATAAATATAGAGTGGAACCATTGATTATAAAAATATCAATGGTTCCTTTTTTAATGATATAATATTTAGGAATGTTAAAATAAATTTAAATAGGGCTAAATCTTCTTAAGCTGCATTATTTACATGGAGAAGTGGCTAATAAATGGAATAAATTTTGGGTATAGATATAGAGTGTAAGGAAAAGGAGGAATTCTATGAATGAGATGATTAAAAAACAGCTAAACCATAGGAGCATTAGGCAGTTTAAAGATAAGGATATCCCTGATGAAGTCTTTGATACCTTGATAAAGGTGGCCCAAAGAACGGCAACTTCTGTAGGTATGCAGCAATCATCTATAATTAAGGTTACTGATTCCAATTTAAAGAAGGAGATAGCAAGGGTTTGTAATCAGCAGTATGTGGCTGATGCGCCAGTACTTTTAATATTCATAGCAGATCTCTATAGGAATTATCAAATAGCCTTAGAACAAGGCCATGATATGAAGAGTGCAGGAGATATGGATAAGTTCTTTGCAGCTTATACCGATGCCATATTGGCAGCCCAAAATGTGGTAAATGCAGCTGAATCTATGGATTTAGGTACGGTATTCTTAGGTAGTATACTGAATGATCCAAGGCAGATTTGCCAGCTATTAGAACTACCTAAATATACCTTCCCAGCAATAGGTTTGGCAATAGGATATCCTGATCAAGAACCTCAATTAAAACCTAGGATGGATATGAGTTTGCGCTTGTTTGAAAATAAGTACAAGAAATTTGATAATTATCTAGAAGAGATAAAGGATCACGATAGGGAGATGGAAGCCTATTATGATCTTAGAAGTCCAGATAAACCACTAAAGAAATTTAGCCTACAAGTGTTAGACAGATTAATAGAAGCTCCCCAGGAAAAACGACAAGTTATTAAGTGTATAGAGGAGCAAGGATTTCATATAGAATAAAGTTTAAATAAGATTAATCTTGGTGGATATAAATATTACCAGCTGCTATAATTATATTATTACACCATCAATTTGAAAGACTAAAGTAACATATTAAATTACTAAGATAAGGAGTAGTAAGATGAAATTAGTATACCGTGGTAAAACTAAGGATGTTTATGAATTGGAAGATGGAAATTATTTACTTAAATTTAAGGACGATGTAACAGGAGCAGATGGTGTCTTTGACCCAGGGGCCAATACTGTTGGCTTAACCATTGAAGGAGCAGGTAGGGCAGGCTTAAAGCTTACTAAATTCTTTTTCGAAAAGCTTAATAGTATGGATATACCTACCCATTATATTAATTGCGATATTGAAAATGCAACTATGACCGTACTGCCTGCCAAGATATTTGGAAAGGGAGTAGAAGTCATCTGTAGGTATAGGGCTGTTGGCAGCTTCATAAGAAGATACGGCCTATATGCAACAGAAGGACAAGAACTAGATGCTTATGTGGAGGTAACCCTAAAGGATGACGAAAGGGGGGACCCTTTAATTACAGATGAAGCCTTGGAAATGCTTGGTATAATGACTAAGGAAGAATATAAGGTTTTAGTGGATTTAACTAAGAAAATAGCTAAGGTAGTTAAGGAGGAGTTAGCTAAGAAGGACTTAGAGCTATACGATATAAAATTTGAATTTGGAAGGGTAGGAGAGGATAACCATATTGCCCTAATTGATGAGATTTCAGGTGGTAATATGAGGGCCTATAGGAATGGCCAAAGTGTAGATCCTCTTGAATTAGAAAGGATAATGTTAGAAGAATAGTCTAAGGGCCTTTCATAACTTCTTATTATGAAAGGCCCTATATTTGTTCATAAAAATTTTATCTCAATACCTATATTATCTCAATAGTTATATAAAGTTGAAATGTATAAAGTCTATAAAGTTTATATTTATGAATAAATTCAATTGTTGTAAAAGTATCCCTATGCAAACAGGCTTAAGCCTAACTCCTTTGACAGCCCTTCAAGGACCTTTATGCCCCTTAGGCTATTTCCTGTAGCATCCAATCTTGGAGAATAGGTACAGATTCCGAATTTACCAGGAACTACACCCATTATTCCACCGCTGACACCGCTCTTAAGTGGGAAACCAATGGTCATTTGGTATTTACCACTTTCTTCATACATACCGGAAGTAAACATCTGTGCTAGGGTTATCTTTACATAATCTTCTTCAACTAATTGATCTCCAGTTTCTAAGCATTTACCACCATTGGCAAGGACAGCAGCTATTTTGGCTAGGTTGACTACATTTACTCCTACTGAGCAACCAGCAACATAGCGGTTAAGTACGTCGTCCATCTCTAGGTCAAAAATACCCTTGCTTCTTAAAATATAAAATAAGGCCCTATTAGTGTCTGTAGTTTCCATTTCAGAATTGTAGACTTTTTCTAAGAATGTTACGCCTTGGTCTCCACTTAACTTTTTAATCCTATCCATAAACCTTTGGAATTTTTCTTCCTTGTCCCTACCCTTGATCATGGCTGTTGTAGAAATTGCTCCAGCATTAACAAATGGGTTAGCAGCTTTAGTAGTGATGGTGTTTACATGGTTGAAAGCATATGGACTACATTCACAACCTATTCTTTCAAATACGTAGTCGGTACCATTATCTTCTAAGGCCATTATTAAAGAAATTACCTTAGATATGGATTGCATGGAAAATCTTAATTCTGTATCCCCTTTTAGAATAGTTTTACCATCTACCGTTACGATGGCCAGGCCGAAGTTATTCTCATCCACATTAGCCAGTTCAGGGATATATGTAGCTACATTTCCTTCAGTTTTAAATTCTTCAGTACTTTCGATTACCCTTTCTACTGTTTCATTTAATAGTTTAAAATCCAAGATCATCTCTCCTTTCTATAAAAGAGAAGACTCAAAAAGATGAATCTTCTCTTCATAAATTATTTCCAATAATCAAGTTTGCTGGTGTCAATACCTATATTTGATGCTTTAAATACAGGATCAAGTCCTTGCTGTTTTTGTTCAATATAGTCATTTAAAGCAGCTATAGCTTGACCCCCAAGTCTTAGGATTACAGGCACGTTTATTATTGTCATTATACCCATTAGTAAGTCACTTACACTCCAAGCAAAGTCCATTTCCATAGTTGCCCCAACAAATACTACAAAGGCTGCTATTATCCTATATACGGTCATAAAAGTATTGCTTGGTCTTTTCTTATTATTAAGGTAGGTTAAGTTAGAATCTACATAGTATAGATTACCAATAATCGTAGTAAATGCAAATAATACTAGGGATGCAGTAATAAATATATTACCCGCATTACCTATCATTAAGTTTAATGCATTTTGAACGTAAGGTGCACCTGCTAAATCAGGAGTAGCTTCTAGACCTGATGCCATTGTCATCATGGCAGTAGCTGTACAGATTCCGAATGTTACGATATAGGTTGATAGCATTTGTACAAGGCCTTGTTTAACAGGGTGGCTAGTATCTACAGAAGCAACAGCATTTGGAGCTGAACCTATACCAGCTTCATTGGAATATAGTCCCCTTTTAACACCAAACATAAGGGATGAA
>JAAYLY010000004.1 GCA_012521625.1 Tissierellia bacterium
TCCAGCTCCCACTTTATCTTAGAGATCCCTAGCCTATGGGCTATGGGGGCATAGATCTCCAGAGTCTCCAAGGCCTTTTCCTTCTTCTTCTCCTCTGTCATATATTCCAGGGTCCTCATATTGTGCAGCCTATCAGCCAGCTTCACAATTATTACCCTAATATCCTTAGCCATGGCCAGGACCATCTTCCTTAGATTTTCAGCCTGGCTTTCCTGCTTAGTCTTATACTTTAAATTCTTTAACTTAGTAACCCCATCTACCAGGTTGGCAATCTCTTCCCCAAATTCTTCCGCCAGGTCTTCATAGGTATAATCCGTATCCTCTATAACGTCGTGTAAAATTCCTGCTATTATTGTTTCCAGATCCATATTTAAATCTGCCAATATCAAGGCTACATTAAGGGGATGGATGAAGAAATCTTCTCCTGAATTACGCTTCTGACCTGCATGGGCAGCCTCGCCTAGGGTGTAGGCCTTTAAAAGCTTGGTCAGGTCTGCATTAGGATTATATTCTTTTATTCTAGTGATTAATTTTTCTAAAAACTCATTCATCCTTTTTCACCCCCTTACATTCTATAGCCTTGAATTATCAACTGAATGCTGGTTTTACCATTATATTCATTTATATTAGGATAGTATAGGATATCCAGTGAAATATTATTATCCATACCCTTAATTAGACGGTTTAAAGCATCCCTACCGTATTTAGATTGGATCTGCTCCTCAAAGGAACCATCATCATAGAAGATAATGCCCTCTAGAAGGGTACCCCTCTTAGATTCTAAGATAAGCTTAATTACATTATTATTGGCCCCGTACTTATACATCCTTCTAACCTTCAGCTTCTTATCACCAAATAAGGGTTTGTGGTTGCCGGTGCCAAAGGGTTCCAGGGCATTTAAGTCCTCTATCAAATTATAACTTACACATTCTATGGGCAGGGCCATATCTATATAGACCTTTTTAACCAGGTCCTCCTCCCTAAGCCTAGTTTGACTATTTAGCCTTTGGCGAAGGATATCAATCTTATCCTTATCTAGGGACAGGCCAGCTGCCATAGGATGTCCACCAAATTTAGTCAAAAGATCCTTACAGCTGGAAAGTTCCTCAAAAATATTATATTCCTCTATGGACCTGGCAGAACCCTTGACCCCTTCCTGCCCATCGGTCAAAATAATGGTAGGCTTGTTGTAACATTCCTTTACCCTACCGGCTATGATACCAGCCACCGATTCGTGGATTTCCGGTTCATAAATTAGTAATACCTTGTCTTCCTTTAGGTGGGAGTTGTCGATTTTAGAGATGACCGACTTAAAACCTGCATCGGTTATGGCCTTTCTCTCCTCATTAACCTCCCTTAAGTACTTGGCTATTTCCCTGGCCTGATCCGTATCTTCACAGAGGAGTAATTCCACCGCCTTATAGGCGGATTCCAGTCGGCCAGATGCATTAATGGTAGGACCGATAACGAAGCCTAAATGGTAGGACGTAATCCTCCTTTTTAGGCTGGAAACCTCAATAAGGGCCTTAAGGCCGATATTCTTAGTAGCATTTATCTGCTCCAGGCCGTATTTGACTATTATCCTATTTTCATCCACTAGGCTAACTACATCACAGACAGTAGCTATGGCTACATACTCAAGAAACTTAAAGGCTTCCCTTTCCTTCCCGTAGAGGCTGTAAAGGTATTGGACCAACTTAAAGGCCACCCCTGCACCGCATAGAAGTTTAAAGGGATAGTTGCAGTTGGGGTTCTTAGGATTGATGACTGCATCAGCATCAGGTAATATATATTTTTTAACCCCATCTTCCTCCACATAGGGCAGGTCGTGGTGGTCTGTAATGATGATCTTTAAATCCAGCTTCCTAGCCAGCTGAATCTGGTCTAGGGCTGCAATCCCATTGTCACAGGTGATGATAAGGTCTACTCCGTCTTCCTTGGCTTCCCTTATGATATCATCATTGATTCCATAGCCCTCCTGGATCCTATCGGGTATCCTGTAGTCAACCTTTGCACCCATTTCCCTTAAGGATTTGTAGAGGATATAGACGCTCATGACTCCATCCACATCGTAGTCCCCTACTATCCTGATTTTCTCACCATGGCCTATGGCCTCCCTGATAATCTCGGCTCCCTTGACTAAATCGAACATTAAATTTGGAGCATATAATTTATCTAGGGTAGGATTTAAAAACCTCTCTATCTGTTCATAATCATATATATCCCTATTAACCAGGATCTTAGCTATAATTTCGCTTATTCTTAAATCCTTGGCAATTTTTGTAAAATCTATTCCTTTATTCCGTATAAACCACTTTTCCAATTGACTCCTCCCTTAATATTAGTTACTATTTTATCACTTTAAACCCATTTATACTAGTAAATTTTAAGGAATCACTGTATTAAATCTAAACTTGTCGAATCCTATCCCTTCAGCTTAAATCCTATTAGGACCAATAAATTATCCCCTATAAGAATAAAAACTGCTAAAAAGCAGTTTTTATAAAAATTTATATAGTATTTATTATAATAGTTTGTCTCCTAATTGTTAACTAGTTTTAGGTTATATTACCTAACTAGATTTAGGTTATATTACTTAACTAGTCATATTAATCATTAAGAGTTATTAATCTAGCTAGGTCTATATAAACTAAGTTCTATATGGCCAATTATTAATAGGCCTTAAATTTATAAGTTAGCCAAGATGGAGATGGAACATTCGATCCTCTTCTTCTCCATTTCACAACCTAATTCATAAGGCTTCATAAGGTCCTTGTGGGCATAGTAGGCATTGGCATGGCAGCCACCGCTGCAATAGTACCTAGCCCAGCAGGTCTTACACTCTTCCTTATTATATATATTGGCCTTCTTGAAGACCTCCCTTAAGTCCTTTTTTACGATACCACTATCTAGGGTGCCTAGCTTAAACTCCTCCTCACCTACAAATTGGTGGCAAGGATATAGGTCCCCCTCAGGAGTTACAGCTAAGTACTCAGACCCTGCCCCGCAGCCTACGCTCCTCTTAACTATACATGGACCTTGGTCTAAATCTATCATAAAGTGGAAGAATAGGAAGTCCTCATCCTTCTTCTTAATCTCTATATATTCCTTAGAAAACTTTTCATATTCCCTTAGGACATCCTCCAAGTGTTCCCTTCTTAGGGCATATTCCATCTCCTCAGAAGTTACTACCGGCTCCACCGATACCTTCTTAAAGCCTTGCTTATAGAAGTCCATTATATCATTAGAAAAGTCCAGGTTGTGGTTAGTAAAGGTACCCCTAATATAGTAGTCCTTATCCCCTCTTTTTTCAACCAATTCCTTAAACTTAGGTACTATTATGTCATAGCTGCCGTTGTCGTTTATGGTCTTCCTCATCCTGTCGTTGACTTCCTTACGCCCATCTAGGCTTAAGACCACATTATCCATATGCTCATTGATAAATTCTATCTTATCATCGTCCAGCAAAACTCCGTTGGTGGTGATGGTAAAGCGGAAGTTCTTATTATACTTCTTGTCCAACTCCCTACCGTATTTCACCAATTCCTTAACTAATTCAAAATTCATCAGTGGCTCCCCGCCGAAGAAGTCCACCTCTAAATTCTTCCTGTTTCCGGAGTTCTTAGCCAAAAATTCCAAGGCCTTCTTACCAGTCTCTAGGGACATCTTCATCCTTTCCCCCTTGAAGTTACCCTGGGAGGCGAAGCAGTAGTTACACTTTAAGTTACAGTCGTGGGCAACATGAAGACATAAAGCCTTAACTATATTATCCTTATTATATTCAAACCCTTCCAGGCCTGCCCCTTCAGTAAACAATAGCCCCTCATCTACCAGGTAAGCTATCTCCTCATATGCCTCCTCTATTACCCTGGCCTCATGCTTATCCTTTAATATATTTAAAATCTCTTCCTTAGAATGATCCTCATAATAATCTAAAATATCGTAAACAACTTCATCAACTACATGGACAGCACCACTATTGACGTCTAAAACTATATATCTATCGTTTAAGTAAAACTTATGGATTTGCGCCTTAATCATAATTTACCTCCGTAATAATCAATAAAAAAGTAGTGGATTTAAACCACCACTTTTAGTCAACTTTTTGTTCACATTTTTGGTTACCAACTGTACAGGAAGTCTTGCAAGCTGATTGGCAGGATGTTTGGCATTCGCCGCAGCCAATTTTAGCTAAGTCTTCCCTTCTTAGGTTTTTTCCACTTAATGTCCTTATGTATTTCATGTCTAATCCCCCATTTAATCTTATTCTTAGATAATTATACCATATCGACCTATTAAATCAAATAATTTTTATATTATGATTAAATTTTAGGAGACGGGCTAAAATGCCTATCTAGTCCTAAAGGTCCTAAAAGTTTTCTAACAAAAGTAATATAAGTAAGACTAGCTAGATTAAGATAGGTTAATACCAATCATCCCCCCAATGACTCCTAGGATAGTTGATGTAAGTAGTTTAAAAACTAAAAATAGGTTAAAATTAAAGGGCCTGTTAAATACTAAATTAATCAAGAGTATGACCAGGTAGTATAAAAAGCCTACTACCGCACCATTTAACCAGCCCATCTCCTTTACCCTCCTACCCACCATAGCACTGGCTAGAACTATACTAATGGTTAATACGAAATTATTCATCAAAGACATATGTACTTCCCTAATACTGCTAAACCTTAGTAAAAGTGTAACGACTAATAAAAGTATAAAGGTCAAGATAAAGGAAATCCCTAGTCCTTTAAAGCAATAATTTAAGTTGACCTTCCCCTTCATCATTCCACCCCCTTAGTCATATTTATTTAAAAAAAGGGTGGAATATTACAAAAAACTCCTAATAAAGGAGTTTTATTGTAATCTATTCATTTATATAATTATTTTTTCTTAACTACTGAACCGATGCCCCATTTAGTCATCTCTAACCTGGTCTTAGTATTGCCAACCTCTATAATCACTTGGTCTTCCTTTACTGTTACGATCCTTCCTAGGATACCACCTATGGTAATTACCTCATCCCCTACCTGTAAGCTGTCACGCATTTCTTGGATCTCTTTTTCCCTCTTCTTTTGTGGTCTAATGGCAAAGAAGTAGAAGATCGCTAGCATACCAATTGGCAGCAGTAATCCTTGTAATTGTTGTGCGTTCATTATTTATCCCCTCCTAGTGTACATGCTACTTATATTATACCTAGATATGTTGAAAAAATCATTAAATTTTTAAATATAACCATATTTTCTATAAAATTCATCCCTGTACTCCAGCAGCCTATCCTCCTTAATGGCTTCTCGGATGTTTTCCATCAGCTTCAAGAGGAAGTATAGGTTGTGGATGGTGGCCAACCTAGCCCCTAGGATCTCGTCTACGTTGAATAAATGCCTTACATAGGCCCTGGAATAATTGCGGCAGGCATAGCAGTCGCACTCCGGATCTAATTTGGAAAAGTCCCTCTTATACTTGGCATTCCTGATGACCAACCTACCCTGACTAGTTAGTAGGGTTCCGTTCCTAGCAACCCTAGTAGGCAGGACGCAGTCAGCCATATCTATACCCCTAATTACCGATTCAAATAGGTAATCTGGAGTACCTACCCCCATATTGTATCTAGGCTTATCCTTAGGCAGTAGGGGAGTTGTAAAGTCAAGCATTTCACACATCATCTCTAGGGGCTCCCCAACACTTAAGCCCCCTATGGCATAGCCTGGGAAATCCAACTCAATTAGATCCTCGGCACTCTTCTTCCTTAGGTCCTTATACATACCCCCTTGCACTATTCCAAATAGGGCTTGGCTATCAGGCTTCTTGTGGGCCTCCTTACACCTTTTAGCCCAGCGGGTAGTCCTTTCCATGGACTGCTTTGCATATTCATAGCTGGCTGGATAGGGGATACATTCGTCGAAGCACATAATAATATCCGCCCCTAGGGCATTTTGAATCTCAATGGATTTTTCAGGGCTTATAAAGTGCTTGGATCCATCTATATGGGACCTAAACTCCACCCCTTCCTCCTTAATCTTTCTCAGCTTTCCAAGGCTGAATACCTGAAAGCCACCGCTATCCGTTAGTATCGGCCCATGCCAATTCATAAACTTATGTAGGCCTCCAGCCTCCTCTACTAGATCATGGCCTGGGCGTAAATATAGGTGGTAGGTGTTGCTTAGGATGATTTGGGCGCCCAGGTCCTTAACCTCCTCTGGAGTCATGGCCTTAACTGTAGCCCTAGTGCCTACCGGCATAAAGATTGGGGTCTCTATTACTCCATGGGGAGTATGGAGCCTACCTAACCTGGCCTTAGTATATTTTTCTTCCTTTATCAACTCAAACTTAAAATTCATCTTTAACCTCCCATTATTTGATGAACATGCTATCACCAAAGCTGAAGAACCTGTATCTTTCCCTTACAGCCTCTTCATAAGTCTTTAGAATCAACTCCCTACCTGCAAAAGCACTTACCAGCATCAAGAGGGTTGACTCCGGCAGGTGGAAGTTGGTAATCAAGGCATCTACAACCTTAAACTCATAGCCAGGGTAGATGAAGATGTCCGTCCAGCCGGACTGGGGCCTTACCCTGCCATCCTCATCCCCTATAGTCTCTAGGGTCCTGCAGGAGGTGGTACCTACCGCTATAACCCTTTTATTCTTCTCCTTAGTTTCGTTAATAATATCAGCAGCCTCCTGGCTTACCTCATAGTACTCCGAATGCATATGGTGGTCCTTAATATCCTCCACCTTAACAGGCCTAAAGGTTCCTAGGCCTACATGAAGGGTGATAAAGGCTATATTAACCCCCTTAGCCTTAATCTCCTCCAGTAGTTCTTCTGTAAAGTGAAGGCCTGCTGTAGGAGCTGCTGCAGAGCCGGGATGCTTGGAAAAGACCGTCTGATACCTTTCCCTATCCTCCAACTTCTCATGGATATAAGGGGGTAGGGGCATTTCTCCCAGCTGGTCCAGGATCTCCTCAAAGATCCCCTCATACTGGAATTTAATAAACCTAGTCCCCCCTTCACCATAGCCAATAATTTCACCCTTTAAAAGGCCGCCTCCAAATTCTATCTGGTGGCCAATCCTAGCCTTCTTACCCGGCTTTACTAATGACTCCCAAACATCATCTTCAGTCCTCTTTAGGAGCAAGAATTCTATAGCTTCCTCCTTGCCAGGCCTATTACCAAAAAGTCGGGCAGGCAAGACCCTAGTGTCATTAAGAACTAGAGTATCGCCTGCTTCTAGATAGTAGATAATATCCTTAAAATGTTTATGGTCTATATTTCCACTTTCCTTATCTAATACTAGTAATCTAGAATTGTCCCTATTTTCAATGGGAACCTGTGCAATCAATTCCTCTGGTAGATTATAATAAAAGTCTTTCGTCTTCATAGCTTCATCCTTACTTCCCTATATTTTTTACTTCAACACCAGTGTAGTAGTGTTTGATAATATCAATATAATTGTAACCTAATTTGGCCATTTCTATAGCCCCATACTGGCTCATACCTACACCATGGCCGTAGCCCTTTCCATCGAATATGAAGGCTGTAGGCTTACTTACCTTATTTTCTAAGGTATAAGTAGTATCCTTTGACTTAATCCTTAAAATATCATTATTATTAGCTGATAGTTTTTTACTACCATCTATTATATAAAGGCCATTTAAATCTACAGCCCTTATCTGGCCATCGCCAGCTATCACATGGACCTTCTCATCCTTAGTAGAACCTTCCTTACTTATGGTAAATAGGGTACTCTTTAAGTTATTGGCTCCAAGTAGGCTTCTCAGTTCTGAACCCTTAAGGACTTTTTCTCCCCTGGAACCTATAACTTTTAAATCCGCTACCCTACCGCTTTCAGTAGTATTTAGGATTTCTATATCCTTTAATTGCCCCAGATCTACACCGCCGGCCCTTAGCTTAGCTTCTAATTCCTCAGCTGCAAAGCTAATGGTCCAGGAGCTATGGGGTGAATTTAAGGAATAATCATCCTTAACAGCCCTTAAATAGGCTAGGCTGCCTCCCCAGACGTTTTCACTAGCTTCCGTATATCCTCCCGAATTGGAGTGGTAGGGGGTATTTACCACCCTACCCCCATAGATTATATATTCGCCGAAGGTATGGATTACAGCCTCATTAGTCCTAGGGTGCTCCCCTTCATAGCCGGCGTAAACCTGACAGTGGGTAGTGCTGCAAAGGTTAAAGCCTTCTCCCTTATGCCTACTTAAACTAGTATATGTATAGCTTCTGGCAGCAATGGCCTGAGCCTTTAAAGCATCCATAGGAGAGCTGGCAGGCATCTCCTTAGCTAGAACCCCCATCAGATAGTGCTCTATATGGATGTGGTTAAGGATTAAAATACTACTGCTATTCTTAAGAAAGCTAATATAATCCCTATAGCTATTTTCCCCTACCTTAACTAGGGAATCATCCTGGGCTCCTATGATGATGGA
>JAAYLY010000067.1 GCA_012521625.1 Tissierellia bacterium
AAAATATCCTAGACCCTAACCATGATATCTATAGCTATAGGACTAAGTTGGGAATGGTATTTCAACAGTTTAACCTATTTAATAACCACAATGTCTTAAGTAACTGTACAGTAGGTCAAATAAAGGTACTTGGCAGGTCTAAGGAAGAGGCTGAAGAAATTGCCATGGGATATTTAAAAAAGGTAGGCATGGATAGGTATATAAATGCCCTACCAAAACAGCTATCAGGCGGGCAAAAACAGCGTGTAGCCATAGCTAGGGCCCTTTCCATGGAGCCGGACGTTATGCTATTTGACGAGCCCACATCTGCCCTGGACCCAGAAATGGTAGGAGAGGTCTTGGAAGTAATGAGGGACCTAGCCGACAGCGGCTTGACCATGTTAGTTGTAACCCATGAGATGGAGTTTGCCAGGGACGTATCCGATAGGGTAATCTTCATGGATAAGGGAGTTATAGCTGAAGAAGGAACTCCAGAGGAGATCTTCAATAATCCTAAAGAGGAAAGGACAAAGGCCTTCTTAAGTAGAATATTAAACTAAATGGGACCATCTTAAATATATGAGTATATTTAAGATGGTCTTTTTAGCTTTCCCTTCCCTTATTTTGGCTTTAGGTCACAAGTCAATAATATATCAATATTTTTTTTATTAATTAAATTATAAGAAAATTAACTATTTAGGCCGATAAAAATACTTTATTATATAATTAGTATAAATACAGTATTTTAAAATAGTATTTCAAAAAGGTGGGATAAGTGTGCATGCTATTCATAAGATTTTAGCTAAAAATGCTGGCTTGGAAAGGGTAGAAGCTGGTGAAATTGTAAATTGTAATATCGATTTTGTAGAGATAAATGACCTTTACTTGCAAACCATATATTCTTTTTGGGAGATGGGTGGTGAAAGGGTTTTCAATAAGGATAGGGTAGCCTTTGTCTTCGATCACTATTCTCCGGCTCCTACAATAAAAACGGCCCAGATACATAAGGAAATGAGAGAGTTTGTAAAAGAACAAGGATTAACCCATCATTTCGATATAAATAAGGGGGTCTGCCATCAGGTTTTACCCGAGGCTGGTTTAATATATCCTGGTATGATCGTAGTGGCTACAGACTCACATACTACTACCCATGGAGCCTTTGGAGCCTTTGGTACTGGTGTAGGGGCTACAGATATGGCTAGTATCTTAATAAGCGGAAAACTATGGTTTAGGGTGCCTGAAGTAATAAAGATCGAAATCAATGGTAGCCCTGCTGAAAATACATATGCAAAGGATGTTATCCTTCATATTCTAGGAAAAGTAAAGGCTGATGGGGCGGTTTATAAGGCTATAGAATTTTGTGGAGATTATGTGGAAAAATTAGGGGTTTCCGAGAGGATGACCATTTGTAATATGGCGGTGGAAATGGGGGCTAAAACAGCCTATATGAAACCAAATGAGGCGGTTTTAGAATATGTAAGGGCTAGAACTGATGTGGAATTTGAAATATTTGAGACGGATGAAGACTTTGAATATGATGAACATCTAGTATTTGATATAAATGGTTTGAAGCCTCAATTAGCAGCGCCTCACAGCGTGGATAATAATATAGCTGTTAAAGATGCTGAAGGGGTTAAGATAGATCAAGCCTTTATTGGTTCCTGTACTGGTGGAAGGTTTGAAGATATAGAAGCTGCATGGAAGGTATTGAAGGGTAAAAAAATACATCCTGATGTTAGGCTAGTTATAATACCTGCATCTGACGAAGTCTTGTTAAAAATTATGGAGAAGGGCTATATGAGGGATTTAATAGAAGCAGGGGCTACCTTTGCGGCACCTGGTTGTGGCCCTTGTTTAGGAACCCATGCAGGAATACTGGCTGATGGAGAAGTTTGTATAACGTCAACTAATAGGAATTTCCCTGGTAGGATGGGTAGCACTAAGGCATCTATCTATTTAGCCTCACCTATGACCGTTGCAACTTCAGCTTTATATGGCTATATAAGGGAACCGATATCTTAAACTAGGAGTGATAGTATGGAAAATATCATAACTGGAAGAGCCTTTGTCTTCGGCGACAATATAGACACAGATCAGATCTATCCTGGAAGATATTTAGAGCTGGTAGATCCTGAGGAGATTAAAGAACACTGTCTTGAAGGGGCAGATGAGGAATTTGCAAAGAAGGTAAGACCTAATGACATAGTGGTGGCGGGTAGGAATTTTGGCTGCGGATCCAGTAGGGAACATGCCGCCATTACCTTAAAATCAGCAGGTGTAGGAGTAGTATTGGCTGATTCCTTTGCCAGGATATTCTTTAGAAATGCTACAAACCTAGGCCTACCATTAATAACATGTAAGGGTATAAGTGAAAGGGTAAAAACCGGCGACATCCTAGAAGTCCATCTTAAAGAAGGATTGATAATCAATAAAACTACTGGAGAAGAGATTGAAGGGGAAAAGATTTCCGATTATATATTCAACATACTGGAAAAAGGCGGTATAAAGAATATGTATAAATAATTTATCGACCAACCCTTATTTCCTTGGGGGCAAGGAAATAGGGGTTTTTTATTTTAACCTTATATCTGGTATAATATTATATAAATTTATAATATTTAAGCATTTACATAGATAGGGGGGCAAACTTGAAAATCAAATTAAGAACTAAAATCATGCTATATACTGTAACTCTAATCCTTTCGGCTATCATATTTGTAATGTCTTTTTTTTATAAATGGGCAGTGGATGACTTAACGGTCAAGATTAGCAGGCAAAATTTAAATATGGCCATAAATATTGGGAAATCTCCCTACCTAGGTGATATATTGGAGGAAGGTGATCCGGAAGGCTTAATACAGAATTATACCTTCAACCTCCTTAAAGATATGCAGGATATAGATATGTTTGTAGTTGCTAATATGGAGGGAAAGAGGTTTTCCCATCCTAAGGCAGATAGGTTAGGTGGGTACTTTGTAGGTGGGGATGAAAAGAGGGTTATTGAAAATGGAGATAACTATGTATCAATTGAAATGGGAACCCTTGGCAAATCCCTAAGGGCATTCGCACCTGTAGTAAATTCAAAGGGGGAACAAGTGGGCTTTATAATGGTGGGAACCCTGGTAGATGGAATTGAAAGGACACAAAGGGTGACTCTGGTTAACTTGCTGATCTACTCTCTAGGTGGGCTGATTTTAGGAGTTATAGGAGCCTACTTTTTGAGTGGTAATATTAAGCAAAGCTTACTAGGTCTAGAGCCCCATCAGATCAGTATGATGTATACTGA
>JAAYLY010000068.1 GCA_012521625.1 Tissierellia bacterium
AAGTCTACATTTTCATTTGGAAGGTACCTACCTTCACCCATAGGAATGAGGGATTCCAGTACTGCTGGCCTATATAAAACTACCCTACCTAAGACTTGGCTACCTTCTTCTAAATCCTGGATTATATAGCCATCTTTACTTATGGTTATGTCCCCATCTCCCCAGTTCTCAGGTATTATTTCATAATCTATACTAAGATAATAGCCATCATCGTCCACTACGCTCCCATCTGGGTTTAGGTGGAAGGCTCCATTTCTAGTTAAAAATAGGTTTCCATCCTCATCGTATACGCCAAAAAAGCCATCTCCCTCTATGGCCATATGGAATTGGCCTGGTGATTCTATAAAGCTTCCCTGTTGATAATTGATACTTACTACAGTCTTAGTCCCCATATTTATACTGGCATTATCCACATTATCCGATAAAATTACATCATTTTCATGGATTCGATTGGTCAGCAGCTCTTGAAAGCTTACATCCTTCCTCTTATATCCATTAGTATAGACGTTGGCCATATTGTCCGATAGGGCATCCATCTTCCTCTGAACAGCCTTTAAACCTGTCTTACCCATATTTAATATAGTATTCATAAGCTACCACCTAGACCTTTCCTATTTCATTAACGGCTTTCCTTAAGGTTTCATCCGTACTATGGAGGATCTTCTGATTGGACTCAAACTCCCTAGAAATTTCAATTAACTTCACTATTTCATCCACCATTTTCACATTGGAAGATTCTAAATATCCCTGCCTGATTTCCCCATCTATGGCCACATAGTTATCTGATATAAAGATTGTATCTCCCATGCTTTCAAGGTTTTGATAGTCATCAAAATCTGCTATAAATAGCTTTATATCTTCACCGATTATATTTCCTTCATTATCTATGCTAAAGTTGGAATCATCAATAAAGATATAGGACAATTCTCCAAATCCATCTACCCCCATCACTGGATAGCCTTCCATAGTAGTCAGCATATGGTCTTCATTTATGGTAAAATTACCATTTCTAGTAAAGGCTAGCCCACCATCTAGCTCTATGGCGAAGAAGCCTTCTCCTATGATTGCAAAGTCAGTAGTCCTGTCGGTCTGATTCAAGAATCCCTGCTCAAAGTTTCTATAGACCTGATCTATCTGATTTCCAAAGGTAAAGTCCCCCAACTCCTGCCTACGGTCCAGGCTAACCCCTCCTGAATAGTTGACCATCTCATAGGATTCCAGGGTGCTCTGAACTATATTTTGAAACTTATATCCAGGGGTATTGGCATTGCTTATGTTGGCAGTGGTGTTTTCCAACTTCTTCTGAAGTACATTCATATTTCTATTGATGGTATCAAGAGTCCTAATCATACTTACCCTCCATTCAGTAAAATAGGCATCAAACTTCAATCCTAAAGTAATTTTAAATTAATATTTTAAGTTAATATTTCTTCATCACTTTCTCATATTTAAGAATCTACTCAAGAATCAATTCCTAATTTGCAATGACCACCGAATAATCCTATTCCCATTAATTAGGCATCCCTTACAAAATTTCTACATCTTTTTCTCCAATATCCCCCTTAACTTCATCAGGATCCTTCCATGGAGCTGGGATACCCTGGGGGTTGATATATCCAGTATATAGGCTATTTCCTTTAGGGATAGCTCTTCCACATAATATAGATTTAGTATCAGCTGCTCCCTTTCGTCTAAAAGCTCAATGGCCTCCTTCAGCATCTGCTTCCTTTCCTGCTTCAGATAGTAATCCTCTGGCGTATCCACATTTTCATCTTCTACCACATCTTTTAGGTATATTTCGCTGCCTTCCCTGGAGAAGATGGTAGTCTCTAAGGAGATATTAGACAGTAAATGGACTGTCTCATGGATATTAGATAGTTCCTTCTCATCTATGCCCATTTCCTTGCAGATCTCTTCTTCGTCAGGAGTCCTTAAATATTTATTCTCCAGCTGCTCCTTAACCTCATAATACTGATTAAGCTTATTTATCCTATCCCTAGAAACTGGGCCTGCCTTCCTCAACTCATCCAAGACTGCCCCCCTGATGCGCAGGCTGGCGTAGGATTCAAAGGGGACATTTTTACTCTTATCGTATTTTTTAATGGCATCCATCAAGCCGATGACCCCTATATTTATCATGTCGTCTAAATCATAGTTATAACCAATATCCATCTTAGAAACTAGACGCTTCACCAGAGGAAGATGCTTAATTATTAATTTTTCCTGTTCTTCTGAATAAGCATGAGCCATGGAGATACTCCTCCCAATAAATCTATTAAGTCCACTTAGTTAACTAGTAACTTAACTATAGCAATCTAACTATAGTAAATTAACTATAGACTATAGTAACTTAACTCCAAAATTAACCCCATTTTATAAATACCTGATTATCTTCATAAATCCCACTATAAAATCTATGGACTAAAATCGAATCCTTAAACCTTCTCCACCATACCCAAAACCTCTATCTCCACTTCATTGGGAACTTCCGCCAGGGACAGGACCGGTATATGGGGGAAGGTGAAGGAAATTAAGTTTCTAAAGGCAACCCTTATCTTAGGAGAAGCTAAGATTACAAAGGGAATTCCAACTAGCATTAATTTTTCAGTAGCCTGCTTAATGTTGTCGAAAATTGCCGTAATCACATTAGGTTGCAAGGCTGGAATGGAGCCTTCTATGGACTTTTGTATATTGCTTCCTATTAGCTCCTCCAAGTCGGGATGGATAGTTATAACACTTAGCTTTCCTTCTTCATTTAAGTAGGGCTTGACTATGGTCCTCCTAAGGGCTTGTCTCACATGTTCCGTTAGGCTTTCCGTATCCTTGATCATGGTGCCATAGTCGGCTAGGGTTTCCAAGATGGTCACCAGATCGTTGATGGGTATATTTTCCCTAAGAAGGTTCTGCAAGACCTTCTGCACTTCCCCTAGGGTCATAATATCCGGTATAAGCTCATCGATTACCACATTATATTTATCCTTAATACCCTCCAGCAGTTGTTTAACCTCCTGCCTACCTAAAAGCTCATGGCTATACCGATTGATGATTTCCTTCAAGTGGGTAATCAAGACCACAACTGGGTCTACCACCGTATAGCCAGATAGCTCAGCCTTCTCCTTATGGCTTTCATCTATCCACAAGGCGTCTAGGCCAAAGGCCGGCTCCTTTGCTGATATACCGTCGAATTCAAAGTCAGTACCCCCTGGCTCAATAACCATGTACTTATTTACATAGATCTGGCCACGGGCCACTTCATTCCCCTTAATCTTAATTACATATTCATTGGCATCCAGCTGTAGGTTATCTCTGATTCGGATGGGGTTTAGAATGATGCCCATCTCATTGGCACACTGCCTACGGACTGCCATTATATGGCTTATAAGGTTGTTGTCGCTACCCTCATCCGTTAAGCCGATGAGGCCGTATCCTATTTCTAAAGAGATAGGCTCAACCTGAAAGGAGATGATGCCCTCCTCCCTTTCAGGCTCCTTAGCCGGCTCCCTAACTGCCTCCATCTGCCTAAGGGCCCGCTCTTGTTCTACCTTTTCATTCTCCATCAGTAGGTAGGCGGCTACCCCAAGGATAATAGCTATTATCATAAAGGGTACCGTTGGAAAGCCTGGGGCCAGACCGATTATGGCCATTACGGCTGCAGATATGCCGATTACCTTGTAGGAGTTGAATAGCTCTCCACTTAAGGACTCACCAAAGCTTAGGTCGTTTTCAGACCTGGTGATGATAATACCTGATGCTACGGATATCAATAGGGATGGAATCTGGCTTACTAAACCAGCCCCTATGGTCAGCTTACCAAATACGTCTAGGGCCTCCATGGCGCTCATGCCTTCCCTAACGCTGAAAAGTAGGATACCCCCTAGGAAGTTGATTAGGGCTATCAGGATACCAGCGATGGCGTCCCCTTTAACGAACTTACTGGCACCGTCCATGGAGCCGTAGAAGTTGGCCTCCCTTTGGAGGTCCAACCTCCTCTGCTTGGCTGTATCCTCATCTATTAGTCCTGAGTTTAAGTCCGCATCAATGGCCATCTGCTTACCCGGCATGGCATCCAGGGTAAACCTGGCTGTTACTTCAGATACCCTGCTGGCACCGTTGGTAACCACCACTATCTGAACTATGATTATGATTATGAATATAATTGCACCAACTATATAGTTATTACCAGTAACTATCTCACCAAAAGCCCTAATAACCCTACCTGCATTACCATGGCTTAGAATCAGCTTAGTGGCTGAGATATTTAAGGCCAGCCTAAACATGGTAGTAATTAGTAGCAGGGTGGGGAAGGTTGAAAATTCTAGGACGCTGTTGGTAAAGAGGGTCAGCATCAAGATGGTTACCGATAGGGCCATATTGAGTACTATTAAAAGGTCCAAAAATAAGCTGGGTATGGGTATGATGATTACACCTATTATCACCACAACGAAGAAGGCTGTGGCAATATCGCTATATTTATTTATATTGTCTAAGGCTTTCTTCAGTATAGACTCCATTGTGTAACCCCTTTAAATCTTGTATTTCTTCCTCTCATTGATCTCATAGACTAAGGCTAAGACTTCAGCAACGGCCTTATAGAGCTTCTCAGGTATATATTCACCTATTTCCACTTCCTTATAAAGGGTCCTGGCCAAAGGCTTGTTTTCCAAAATAGGAATATTGTGTTCCTTGGCCGCTTCCTTGATCTTTTCAGCTATATAATCGGCCCCCTTAGCCACCACCACCGGGGCCTCGTCCTCTCCAGCTTCATACCTGAGGGCAACCGCTATATGGGTTGGGTTGGTCACCACAACCGTTGATGATGGAAGGTCTGCCATCATCCGGCTCATGGCCAGCTGACGCTGCCTCTGCTGCCTTTGGGATTTTATCTGAGGATCCCCCTCCATCTCCTTGTACTCATCCTTAATCTCCTGGATGCTCATCTTCATATTCCTCTTATACTCCCACTTCTGTACAATATAATCCGTAATACCTAAGACTACCATAAGGACTGCCACATCCATGGCCAAATCCTTAGTAAAGTCCAAGATGAAGAAGAATAGCTTTTCAGTACCTACATTACCACTGGCCACTATCTTTATGGCCGAG
>JAAYLY010000005.1 GCA_012521625.1 Tissierellia bacterium
ATAATGGCAAGTCTTTAGCAGATCTAAATAGAGAATACGGTATTGCAAAATCTACTATCAAAGTATGGGTTGAAAGATATAATGATTCAGGCTCCTTCAATGTAAATGACAATAGAACTGAAGAGGATATTTCTTCAGATAAATCCTACTTTATAGTTTTCCAGAACAAAACTTACTTTGAAGAAAAATCAGGTGGGTATTTGTGGGCACCTCAAAGATCAAAGTCAGGAAAGGAAATATTCCATTGGTCTAATATGACTATGATTAAGAAGGGAGATATTATTTTTAGCTTGTATCAAAGACAAATTGTATCTGTAAATATTGCTCTAGATAGTTACATAGAGGCTACAAGGCCTAAGAGCTTTGATAAACTTGAATTATGGGAAGATGAAGGTTGGTTAGTAAAAGTTGACTACAATGAATTAGAAGTTCCAATTAGTATTGATGACAATATAGAGGAAATACTTAAATTATGCCCTGAAAAATATTCTCCATTTAATAGAACAGGTAGTGGAAATCAAGGTTATTTATATGAAATAAGTGAAAAATTAGGAGATTATTTAATGGAATTGGTGCAAGAGAAGAATGTAGGTTTTGAAAAGTGTATAGTATAATATTAAATCTTAGATATTAAGGCAAAAGCCGCTTTTGTCAAATGAATTTTACTATCATATTCATATTCTTTACAGGGCACATCTGTATGGGATCATATTAAAAAAACTTTATTAGCTGGAGGAATAAATACTTCTAGTTTTGATGGATAAAAAGCCCTAGCTTCAAAACTAGGGCTTTTATTATACCAATTCTCCAATATAAGTAATAGGCTTGTCTATAAGTTTTCCAATAGAAAGGTCTTTTTCCTCATGTACTATTATACAGCTGGTGGCAGGTCCGCCAGATTTATGTATATCTAAATGTTCTGGTATATCTGTTTCTATATCCAGGCCAGAAAGCTCTTTTAGTACACCTAACTCATATTTTATCCCCTTAGATCCAACGGGAATAGCTTCCATTATTTCCTTAGAATTAGAGACTTCCACATAATCCTTTAATTGTAGGACCGCTTCAGGATATTGTAAAACCTCATTTCCCACTAGGGGATAGCCTAATAGGGATACATGCATTCCTTTTTTTACCTTCTTCATCTTTAAATCGGCAACTTTTGCCCTGGAAATAACTGTTATTCCCACACCAGTCATGGTTGATGGGAAGTTTTCCTCTGTACTACCTGTTAAGACCACATCAATAAGGCCATTTTCCTTAAGTTCTTTTTCTATGGCCTTTATGATCTTCTCCCCAGTAGGTTTCATTTCAACTGACAGAGTATCGCATATAACTAAGGGTTTTGCTCCTATGGATAAGGCTTCAGATAGGGCCACCTTTATAGTAGTCCTACCCACTATCTCCTCATCTACTTTTAAGGCATCATCTTCCTTACTACCTATGGAACCTAGGCTGTCGCAGGTGATTACATAGGCTACATCCTTTTCATATATTAAGATTAAATCCCTATATCTTTCTATCAATTTGCACCCCGCCTATTCTTGCTATTGCCTTGTAGACTAAGGCAGCCATCAATACATTAACGAAAGACCCTATAGTTAATGGAAGGCACATTCCTGCAAAAAACCCCCATCCAAATAATGGTACGAACAATAGGGTAGAGATTGGACCGTTTAATAGGGTACCAGCTATTACTGCAAGGAAACTATTTGATTTCTCATAGACAAATTTAAATAAATAGGCATAAACAGCCATCTGAATAGCTATATAGAAATGTACAGCTACCCCTAAAGGAAAGCCTGATGTAAGGGCTGTAAAGATATGGCCTAAGCTTATTACTATGGCTCCATACCAACCACCTAGATACAAGGCTGCAAAGTATCCTGGCATTGAATCTAGGGCCACTGTACCAAATAGCTTTATAACAGCTCCTACGGCACTTAAGGCTATAAGCATGGCTACTGAAGTAAGAGTTTTAACGTTTCTTAATGATTTTACATTGTTACTCATATTATCCCTCCTGATGTCTTCTTGATACTTTTAATAAAAGGTTTTCCTAGTATATTTTATTACTGTAAATTGATTAAATCAATATTATTAACTAATATTAATAAATAAAATTATAGAGAGTTAGTTTTTATATAAATTTAATAAACTAATAGCCATTTAGGCTTATAAATCCTAGTTCTCTGAAATCTTCCATAGGTATATGGAAGCCACTGTATTATAGGGGGAATACCTATTTCTATAAACTTCAAATTCATCCTTGGATATGTGATCTAAGGAATAGAGCCTCATTAGGCCTCTCCTAATACCTAAATCCTTGAAGCTTAAGACATTAGGACGCTGTAAGGAATGTATAAGTAGCATCTCCGCTGTCCATTCCCCAACCCCTTTAAGCTTGGTCAACTCCTTGATAACCTCTTCATCGGATAGTTTATTTAAGTTATTCAGATCTACTGCTTTACTTATAACAGCCTCAGCAATACTGTTAATATAATCAGCCTTCCTCATGGACATGCCGCATTTTTGTATCTCTTCTAAATCAAGCTTAATAATATTTTCAGGTTTTATCTCTCCTACTAATTCTAGAAGCCGATTTTTTACTGTTATAGCCGCCTTGGTTGATATCTGCTGGCTTATTATGCTAGAAATAAGGGCTGAGAATATATCAGGATTTACCTCCCTTTTAACAAAGCCAATTCGATCTATAGCTGCCCCTAAAATAGGGTCCCTTTCCTTTAAATAATCCATTTCTTTATTAGCATACTTAAAATATTTCATTGTACACTCCTTATGTTTATAATAGCAAATTTACCTTTACAGAATGAAACGACTGATAGACCTAACTCTATTATATACCTTTTACTATAGTTGGTCTGATAGTTTTATATATTTTTAATTTACACTCTATTTACTGTTTGCTTACTCTTATTAATTGGGTAAATAAATATTAATATTAATTTTATCTATAGGCATATGTGTGGACTTGCCTTTCATAGTATAGTCTAGAAGGGAGGTTTAATTTAGTACAACTCTTACTTAAAAAGATAGGGGGGTATTACATATGTCATTTGAAATTATTGAAGGTATTTTTACCATTAATGTTGACATGACCATAACTACAGCCATGGCAGCAGTACTTTTGATCTTAGGTTATTTTATCAAGAGCAAGGTATATTTCTTAGAAAAGTATTGTATACCTGCTCCAGTAGTTGGAGGATTTATCTTTATGATTATAACATGGATTGGGCATACAACGGGAGCATTTAAGTTTAATTTTACTACCACACTTCAATCTTTCTTTATGTTGGCCTTCTTTACCACAGTTGGCCTTGGTGCCAGCTTTGAACTACTTAAAAAAGGAGGCCTATTGCTGATAATTTATTGGCTAATAGCTGGCTTTGTTTCCATAGTGCAAAACACTATAGGAATTGCCCTATCTAAAGTTACAGGACTAGAACCGGCCTACGCCCTTTTATCTAGTGCCATAACTATGATAGGAGGACATGGTGCAGGGGCTGCCTATGGAATGACCTTTGAAGGAATGGGCTATCCGGCAGGCCAGCTTGTAGGGGCTGCGGCGGCAACCTTTGGCTTGATTTCATCTGTAATGGTGGGCGGACCTGTAGCAAGACTTTTAATAGAAAGACACAATCTAAGGCCAGATGAAAGTCAGGATTTTGACAGTAGTATAACGGAGATTAATGTAGGCACAGGTGAAAAGCTAACAGGCTTAGATATTATGAAAAATGTAACTGCCATATTAGTCTGTATGGCTCTTGGAACTATAGTGTCAGGCTGGATAGGCAAGCTTATAGATATGGATTTCCCAACTTATGTAGGTGCCATGTTTGTAGCTGTGATTCTACGTAATTTAAACGAAAAAACTAAATGGTATAAATTTGACTACCCCTTAGTAGAAGGAATAGGAGATGTGACCTTAGGACTATATTTATCCATAGCAATGATGACCTTAAAGATGTGGGAGTTAGTTGATCTTGCAGGCCCAATGCTAATAATCCTATTTGCCCAAGTGTTATTCTTAGTTCTTTTCTCTTATTTTGCTGTATTCCGCATACTTGGAAAGAATTATGACGCAGCAGTTATGTGTGCTGGCCTATTAGGTCATGGCTTAGGAGCCACCCCTACAGCCATTGTAAACCTTACAGCTGTTAATGATAGGTATGGGATGAGTAGAAAGGCCATGATGATCGTTCCAATAGTAGGGGCCTTCTTAGTAGATATTATTTACCAACCTCAAACAGTATGGTTTATAAAAACATTTGTAGTAGATTTAATGAAATAAGGTTAGGAGGTATATTATGAGAAAACTAGTAGAATGTGTTCCAAATTTTAGTGAAGGTAGAGATGAAAAGATAATAGAACAAATTATAGATGAAGCAAGGAGGATTGAAGGGATTAAAATATTAGATTATTCAGCTGACAAGGATCACAATCGTACAGTTTTAACTATGATAGGACCCCCTGATAAAATAAAAGAGGCGGCCATAAATACAGCAAAAAAGGCTACTGAATTGATAGACATGTCTAAGCATGAAGGCGCCCACCCAAGAATGGGGGCCACTGATGTAATACCCTTTGTGCCAGTTTCCAATGTTACCATAGAAGAGTGTATTGAAATAGCGAAGGAGGTGGGAGCTGAAATCGGTAGCTGGGGAATACCAGTTTATCTATATGAGGATGCTGCCACTTCTCCTGAAAGACGAAACCTAGCAACTATCAGGAAGGGCCAATATGAGGGCTTCTTTGAAAAGATAAAGCAGGAGGAATGGAAGCCGGACTTTGGTCCCAGCCAAATGAACGTAAAAAGCGGATGTACAGCTGTAGGAGCTAGGGTTCCCTTGGTGGCCTTTAATGTAAACCTAGATACGCCTAATGTTGAAATAGCCGATAGGATTGCAAGAAAGGTTAGGCATATAGGTGGGGGTTTAAGATATGTTAAGGCTATTGGTTTAAAGCTGGAAGAGAGAAATCAAACCCAAGTTTCTATGAATCTTGTAAACTACGAAAAGACTGCTGTATATCAAGCCTTTGAAATGATAAAGATGGAAGCCAGAAGATATGGGGTAAATGTAGTAGGCAGCGAGGTCATAGGAACAGTGCCAATGAAGGCCTTGTTAGATGCTGCTGAGTATTATTTGCAGATAGAAAACTTCGATATAGATCAAATATTAGAAAAGAGGTTATTAGATGAGGTAGAGTAGATTATTTAATAAACAAATATATAATTGTACTTATTTAGGCAGGGCATTGAATGGGATGCCTTGCCTTTTGCTATGTAGAAATTTTCGAGAATATGCTGATTATATTTCTTATCTTAATGGCTCATTAGTTTTGGGGATATATGAATCATCTGACAATTGTGATATAATTTTGTTTATCTAAGCAAGTAAAATGTAAGTATATATTAGTAGGTAATATTAAGAAAAGTGAGGAGGAAGTATGAAGATAAATTTTACTAAGAAGCAATTTAGAAAGCTACTAGATTTAGTCTTTCTAGGTGAGCTGGTAATCAATGGCCATAGGCCGCCTGATGAGGCTATTGGAGAATATGAAGATCTACTTCAGTATATATATTCCTTTGCAAAGGAAATGGGATATGAGGACCTAATAGAGTACAGTAGTGAATATGATAAGTTTTTTGAAACTAGGAAATTTGATGAAAGTGGCATACAAGATTATGTAGATGAATATGATGAAAATGTATTTTGGTTCGAATTGGCTTTAAGGTTGGCCAAGCGGGATGTAATAAGGGAAGTCGAAGCCGATGAAATAGGTGGAGATGATTACCTCTTAAGGGTACTCCACAAGGAAGAACTATATCAGGATGAATTCTATGAAAATGGTTTACAAAATGTAATTGTTGATAGCGATAAAATAAATGAGTAAAGCGAGGAGGAAATATGAAGTATCTATTTTTATGCTACCCTAGATGTACAACCTGTAGGAAGGCAAAGAAATGGCTAGATGAGAATAAGATAGAATATGAGGAGAGAAATATTAAGGAGGATAATCCCACAGTAGAAGAATTAAGGGAGTGGATAGCCAATGCCCATTATCCCATTAAGAGGTTCTTTAACACAAGTGGTGGTAAATACAGGGAATTAGGCCTTAAGGATAAGTTAAATGATATGACAGAGGATGAAAAGATAGAGCTTTTAAGCAGCGATGGTATGTTGGTTAAAAGGCCTATTTTAGTAGGTAATGGCAAGGTTTTAGTGGGCTTTAAGGAGCAGGAATGGGAGGATGCCCTTAAGTAAATGAGGTGATATTATGAAAATCGGTATGAGGAAGCCCAACCTAAAGAAGAGGGTTGCAGCCAGGACTAGCTTAAAAAGACAACTGGTCCATAGGGGCGGATTTAAGATGCCTAGGGGCTATGGCTGGGTAAGGGATCCTAAGAGATATGTCTATAATAAGGTCTACAGAAGGACCAGCTTTGATGTATTTAAGCTTTTAAAGAAGTTGTTTAAGTAATTAACTTTATTGAAACAAGAAAGCAAGGCTATAAGTCTTGAAGCCTTGCTTTCTTATTGATATTATGATTTAAATTAAGAATATACATAGGTTTAAAGACAATATTTTGACGCCTGAAGAAGTAAAGGGATTAATTGAGGAAAGGAAAATAAGTAATTTAAATTAAATGGAGGTGGATTATGCAATTTTCTATTGAAGGTAATTATCCAGTATTAAGATGCCTACTTAACAGGGGTGAAACCATAAAGACAAGCGCCGGCGCCATGTCCTGGATGAGTGATGGCTTTGATTTGGAGGTAAAGTCAGGGGGTCTTCGAAAGGGAATAGCCAGGATGTTTTCAGGTGAAAGCCTATTTTTAAACTACTACACTGCTACTAAGGATAATCAAGAGATAGTCTTCGCCTCATCCCTGCCAGGACAAATTAAACACATTAAGATGGAGGGTCAGAGGATAATAGCCCAAAAGTCAGCCTATCTTGCTTCAGAAGTAAGTGTGGAGTTTGAAACGGTATTTACCAAGAGGTTCTCCTCAGGCTTATTAGGTGGAGAGGGTTTTATACTACAGAAGTTTTCAGGTTATGGAGATCTCTTCCTGGAAGCAGACGGATCCCTTTATGAATATGACCTTAGACCAGGAGAATCTATGTTGGTAGACCAGGGTCATGTATTCCTCTTTGAAGAATCCGTATCCTATGATATTGAAACCATTAGGGGGATGAAGAATATCTTCTTCGGTGGAGAGGGTATGTTTTTAGTTAGATTAACAGGACCTGGTAGGGTAATCTTACAATCCATGCCAATTGCTAACCTAGCAGCCAAGATAGTTCCCTATGTGCCCACGTCTAGTAGTTAATACATAAGGAAAATTTAAAGTAGAAGAAGAATATGATTTAATTATTGCAAAAAGAAGGAATTTTCATCCCCCGTGTCGAAAGGATAGTAGAGAGATATATAGATATATAAACAAGGGAAAAGATATGGGGGAGTAGAGATGACAAAAGTTAATACACTAATCAGCGAAGCTTTCAAAGAAGGCAAATACAGAATATTTAGGGATTTCTGTGAAGCTGAGGATATTGAATTTGTTCAATCCATTACTGAAGAAAGTTTAATAAAATTTTCTAAAGTAAAGGGAATAGGTAAAATTAGGTTTAATGCAGTTATAGAGAGATTGGAAGAGTTGGATATTTATATCAATCCCTTTAAGGATAAGCTGGCTTTCGATATAGATAGCCTAAAAGAAGGAAATGAAAGAGTCCTAAAGGAAGCTAGAATTAAAGAGATATTTACAGGGTCAAGCTTCAGGATCCTAAGGCTATATTGTAAAAACAGGGGAATAGAAAGCTTACTGGATTTAACTAATAAAGACATAAAGGAATTTAGGAAAGAGAAGGGGATAGGCGACAAGAGGTATGCTGATTTTATAGAAAGACTTTCAGCTGCCGTAGATGAGCTTCTATCAAAGGATAATGACTTTTTCTCAGGTGCTAAGTTTGAAATTACTAAAGAAGCCTATGAAAGGTATAAGGATACAAAGTTATCCACTTTAGCTAAGGTTTTTAATTTAACCTACTTAGACCTGGATTTATATATAAGGGACATACAGGGCAAGAACTATAGTGAGATCCTAGACTTAAAAATAGAAGATGAGCTAGATGAATTAAATATCTTAGCCATTAAGCTAAATATGACTAGAACTATAGAAGATATTATAGATATAATCTTAAATAACTTAAATGACCAGGAAGCAGTAGCTATAATTGCTCGCTTTATAGAGAACCTATCCTTACAGGAGACGGCATATATACTGGAAGTAAGCAGGGAACAGGCTAGGAAGGTTGAAATGATAGCCTTAGAAAAAATCCAGAATTTATTCCATATCTACAATGGGATAGAAAGCTTAAAAATAATGTTTGATGGAGCAGATGAACTTTCAATCGGTGACCTAGAAAGGGCTCTGGGTGAGAAGGGTGAATTTATTATAAACCTAATAAAAGATAATAAATTAAATGGCATAGCCTATACGGAGGTATGCGCATAATTTTTCAAAGTCAGGAGCTGCTGAAATTAATAGTGAAGGATATGGATAAAGAATGGCCTGCACAATCCAAATTTTTTAGATAAACCGATAATATCAATATGTATTTTAGTCGGTTTAAATTTTAATTAATGTCATTTAATGTCTAAAGTGGTTTAGAAAAAAAGGGGTTCACAAAATGTAGAACCCCTTTAACTTTATAATTAGCCTTGTCAACAAATTTTATCTTACTGTCGATTATACTTTTGATTGTGTTTATCTTAATCCTTGTTTATTATTAGTATATATTCATCATCTCTATCATTATCTTTACCACTAGAACTTATTATAGTGGATCTTGTCTGAATTTAAGTCCACCTTATGAGCTGCCTTCTCCTCATCTGGGTATCCAATGGCAACCATGGCTTCTACTTCATAATTTTCTGGTATATCCAGGATTTTCTTCACATAATCGCTTACCCTTTCATCCTCCTGGGTGAACCTCCCCCTGGCTTGAATCCAGCATGAGCCTAGACCTAGGGATTGGGCCATAAGCTGAATGATGGTAGTTATGATGGAGGCATCCTCAATCCAGACATCTGTAAGCTCTGGATTGGCAGCTACGACTATGGCTAAGGGTGCATTGGCCAGGGGCCTTGATGCAGGTCCCCTAGATGCGGCTAATTTTTGTATAGTCTCCTCATCGTCAACCACAATAAGCTCCCAAGGCTTTAGGTTCTTACCTGAAGGTGCCGTTAGGGCCCCCATTAGGATCTTATCTATCTTCTCCTTTTCCACCTTCTGGTCTTTAAACTTCCTGATGCTGCGCCTGTTAATAAGTAGATCTAACATATAAACCCTCCTTTAATTGGACTAATCATTGGTATTTGAATTAGTAGGCTATTATAATAGGCAATTAATTAGTTAAAAATAGCTAATATAAAATCCAATATGTTTTTTATAAAGAGTTTTCCTACTACTCAGTATTGCCTTCTCTTGTTAGTATTTACCTACTATTATGATATAATATTAGCCAGAGTAAGTAAATTGAATTTGTATGGATAAAGTTAATTGGAGGGGACGTTATGGAGTATAATTATGAGTATTTTAAGAAGAGTGCCGATTACATACTATCTAAAATCGACTATAAGCTAGATGTGGCAATGATCCTTGGTTCAAGCTTAGGAACACTTGCCGATGAGATAGAAAATCCCGTAGTTATAGATTATGAAGAGATACCCAATTTCCTAATTTCTACTGTAGAGTCCCATGCAGGCAAGCTAATCTTAGGCCAGCTTCATGGTAAGAATGTAGTCTGCATGTCAGGAAGGTTCCACTACTATGAGGGCTATGACTTTGAGCAGCTGGTAATCCCCATCAGGGTCTTTAAATTGCTAGGGGTAGAGACGGTTATCTTAACCAATGCTGCTGGAGCTGTTAATACCTCCTATAGGCCGGGAGATATAATGATTATAAAAGACCAGATTAAGCTGATGGGGGCCAGCCCAGTAAGGGGGCCAAACTTAAAGGAATTTGGACCTAGATTCTTTGATGTGTCCAATATGTATGATAGGGACCTTAGGGATATAGCCAAGAAGTGTGCTGAGAGGATAGGCTTAGATATTAAGGAAGGAATCTACTACTTCTGTCCAGGTCCTCAGTTTGAGACTCCTGCTGAAATCAGGGCCATTAGAATCCTAGGGGGAGATGCGGTAGGCATGTCTACAGTTACCGAGGCCATAACTGCTGCCCACTGTGGCATGAGAGTCTTAGGCTTATCCTTAATTACCAACATGGCGGCAGGGGTATTAGACCAGCCGGTTACTGCTGAAGAAGTAGGGGAAACTGGAAGAAAGAGCTCGGATACATTTAAGAGATTATTGAAGGAGATATTAAGGGAGATTTAAGAATTTAAGAGCATAGCTATATTAAATAGGTGAATAGGATCCCCATAAAAAGTTGGAAAAATATAAGAACACTTAGGTGCAGACTAAAATATAAAAAGATAGGTGTTGTAGATGGAAAGATATGATCATGATTTGGCATTTATGTTAAGGTATGAAAATGTTGCCTGGTATGAGGATGGCAAGGTCAGGATCCTAGATAGGAGGGTCTATCCTAGCAGGGTGGAATTTGTAACCTGCCACAGCCATGAGGAAGTGGCCCAGGCTATAGCCGATATGGTAACCCAAAGTGCAGGGCCTTATACGGCTGCCGGCATGGGCATGGCCCTGGCAGCCTATGAGTGTAGGCATATGAAGGAAGAGGAAATGCTGGAGTATCTGGAGAAGGCAGCCTATACCCTTTCCCATGCTAGGCCTACAACTACAGCTAGGATGAAGATAGTGACCCAGGGTTGTTTAGAGGCAGCTAAAAAGGCCATAGCTGAGGGAAAGAGGGTAGATGAGGCCATCTTCAATAGGACTATAGAGTCCTTAAACAGGAGGTACTCCACCATGGAGGTGGTGGCTGAACACCTGGTGGACTTGTTTCCAAATAAGGGCAGTATCATGACCCAGTGCTTCGGGGAGACCATAGTAGGCATGATGCTTAGGGTGGCCAAGAGGAGGAAGAAGGATATTAAGCTATATGTGCCAGAGACTAGGCCCTTTTTCCAGGGGGCCAGGCTTACAGCCAGCGTAGCCCAGGACCAGGGCTTCGACACTACGGTTATTACAGACAATATGCCAGCCTTCGTTATGGCCCAAAAGGGAGTAGACCTCTTTACCTCAGCCGCTGATGTTATCTGCCTAGACGGCCATGTGGTAAACAAGGTGGGGACCTATCAAATAGCCATAGTGGCCAAGTACCACGGCATCCCCTATTTCGTCACCGGCATACCTGATAAGGCCCATGGGGATATATCTACGGTGACCATAGAGGAGAGGGACCCTAACCAGGTCCTAGAAGCCAGGGGGATTAAGAATACCCTAGAGGGGGTCAAGGGATATTATCCTTCCTTCGACATAACTCCACCCCACCTGGTTAGCGGGGTTGTTACAGATAAGGGCATCTATACCCCCTATAATATAAAAGACTACTTTAAAACGGAAACTAAGGAGTTCTATTGATGGAGGCAGCTATGGAGAGGGAAAGAAAGCTAATTGTAGAATATGGAAAGAAGCTTATAACCAACAAGCTAACTACCGGCTCCGGTGGTAACATCAGCATCTATAATAGGGATAAGGGTCTAATAGCCATTACCCCCAGCGGGGAGGATTATTTTAAGACCAAGGAAGAGGATATCTTAATTATGGATATAGAGGGAAATATCATAGAAGGGGATAAAAAGCCCTCCAGCGAAACTGGGATGCATTTAGCCTTCTATAGGGAAAGGGAGGATGTAAACTCAATAGTCCATACCCATTCCAAGTTTGCCACGGCCATTGCCTGCATGGGCTGGGATTTAAAGCCGGTCCATTATATGATAGGCCTGGCTGGGATAGATGTTAGATGTGCAAAATATGCCACCTATGGGACTATGGAGCTGGCTAAAAATGCCATAGAGGCAGCCAGGGATAGGAAGGCAGTCCTACTGGCCAACCATGGCCTGGTGGCTCTAGGGGAAGATTTGGAAGATGCCTTTTCCATAGCCCAGCATCTGGAGTTTGTGGCAGAAATCTATTATTTAACTAAAAGCCTAGGGGAGCCTAAGATCTTGACCCAGCCTCAGATGGAGGAAGTGATGGTTAAATTTAAAAGCCATAGATATAAGTAATTTTTATTGGTATAATTTAATATCATAAACTAAATATATTTTGACGGAAATCATGGCCTATTGCCCAATAAGGGAAATAGGCTATTTTTCCTATTTAGATTAAATTATTTATTAATATGCAAAAAGGAGGTTTCAAGTGAAAAGTCCAATAGTAAAGGTCCAAAATTTGGTGAAAAAATATGGAGGTGTAGTGCAGTCAATGATGTAAGTTTTGAGGTTTATCCGGGGATGTTTTTGGCATCTTAGGACCAAATGGCGCAGGTAAAACTAGCACCTTAGAATGTATTGAAGGCCTTAGGAAGGCAGATTTAGGAGATATCTCAGTGGCTGGATTGGACCCCTTAAAAGATGGTAGGAAGCTACGCAAGGTCCTTGGGGTACAACTGCAGACATCGGCTTTGCCAGATAATGTTTTAGTTAAAGAAGCCATGGCCTTAGTCTCAGCCTGGTTAAATGTTCAATATAGGCATGACCTTATGGAAAGCTTTAGCCTAAATTCATTTAAGGATAAGGAATATGGAACCCTATCTACAGGTCAAAAGAGGAGGCTTCAGCTGGCATTATGTCTAGTTGGAAATCCTAAGGTGGTAATACTTGATGAACCTACAGCTGGAGTAGATGTGCAAGGACGGGCTGCCTTACATAAGGCTTTTCCATTACCATGGGATCGGTAATCGGTATTCCGCCTTCAATAGTTAAAATGAGGGAGTCCAATGTATTTAAGGCCTGTAAGATTAATGGGATCCCTAATATAGCTACCATGTTGAGCCTTGGCCTAAGTGCATTTTACACCTTTCAATTGTAGCCATATTTATTTCCATCTGCCCTTATATATTTAAAGCTGCCATACCAGAAAATAGCTTGTGGTTTGCCCTAATAAGCTGAAAATGAAATGAAAAAATCTTGTAATATTATGTCCATAATTTGGTTATTTTATCTTTTACAGGGTAATTTAAGTGTATAAATGGTAAGGTTAAAAGCGAAACCAAAAAATTATTACTGTCAATAACCTGTGAAAATGTCACCTAAAAAATCATGATTTTATTCTATGAAAATGTCACCTTCGAGATATAATTTTGCTTTTTAAGTAACGAGTTAGAAATAACGACAAGAGAAAAATCAT
>JAAYLY010000069.1 GCA_012521625.1 Tissierellia bacterium
GCGCATAATAGTCTTAACCCTTTTAGGTTAAGGCTATTTTTGTCTGTTGTAATTGGTTAGGACTTATAATATAATTTGCTAAAGCCTCCCTTGGAGGACCTTGGATAGTTAATTCTAATATTGGTTAAATAACCTTAGGTATACTAACTGTATACTATGTATAATTAAGCTAGAGGTGTTAAGATGAATTTTGCAATATTTAAGGCCATGTTATTAAATATAGGCTTATTAGTTTTAATTGCTCAAGTATTAGCTGGATTTAGGGTGGTAAGAAGGATAATAGTCTATGAAGAGGAATCTATTAGGGATCAGATCCTCTTGATTGTAATATTTTCAGCTATAACCGTCATTTCAAACTATACTGGCTATTCTGTTAAAGGGGCCATTGCTAATACTAGGATCATCGGAGTCATGACCAGTGGTTTTATAAGCGGACCAGTGGTGGGGTTAATAGTTGGTCTTGTTGGGGCAGTTCATAGATACTTAATAGATGTTGGAGGTTTTACTACCCTAGCCTGTTCTATATCTACCTTTTTAGGTGGAATTGTAGCCGCTACCCTATTTAGATACGTAAAGGTCAATAAATACAGGGCTAGGGATTTATTTTTAATTACCTTTATAATTGAATCCATACAGATGCTGCTTATTTTAATAATGTCCAAGCCCTTTGAAGAGGCTTTTCTAGTTGTAAAAGAAATTTTCTTACCCATGACCATCTTCAATTCTATTGGTATGGTCTTATTTACAGGAATTTTTAAAAACGTAATAAATGAGCAGGAAAACCAAATAGGTAGGAAGGTAGGCCTTAGCTTTGATATTACAAAACAATGCCTACCTATATTAAAAAGTGGGGAGTATAATAAGGAATCCTGTGCTAAAATGGGTGAGATAATCCTAGATTTTTCCAAGGACTTGGCAGTTGTATTTACAAATAGAGATACTATCCTTAGTATAAGTGGAGATCTTGGGCTTTTAAAAGAAGCTTCAGGCTTACCAGACATAGCCAGGGAGGTTATGGATAAAAAGGAAGTCATTGTAGTTGAAGATGCCAGTGAGGATGATATCTTCCATAGGCCCTTGAAAAATATGATAGCCATTGGTGCTCCATTGGTAAAGTGGAAGCAGGTCTTTGGCACCATAATAATCTTTTCGAGAAAACACAGGATATCATATCAATCCCAAATCTATTTTGCAGATGGTCTAAGTAAGCTACTCTCAACCCAATATGAACTGGCTGATATGGAGAAACAAAAGGAACTATTGATAAAATCAGAGTATAAGGCTCTACAATCTCAAATTAATCCACATTTTATCTTCAACTCCCTAAATACCATTTCCTCCTTCGTTAGGGAAAATCCTGATGATGCCAGGGAATTACTGATTGCACTGGCCACCTATTTTAGGAACTCCATAAAAAATAAGGATGCCCTGGTAAGCATCTATGAGGAAATGGAGTATGTAGATGCCTACCTTCAACTTGTAAAGGCTAGATTCGGCGATAGGCTAACCATAACAATGCATATAGGAGATAAGATAGATTGTCAAATCCCCAGTTTGATAGTTCAGCCTATTGTTGAAAATGCAGTTATCCATGGGGCAATGACTAGAAAGATGGGCTATGTGGATATTAGGGTAAGGGATAAGGGGGATTATGCCCTAATATCGGTAGAAGATAATGGACCCGGGATAGCTGTAAGTATAATAGAGGGTTTGGATAGTGAGGACGATAATATAGAGGGCGTAGGATTGGCCAATGTTCATAAAAGGTTGAAGTATATCTATGGGGAGGATAATGGTTTGAAGATAAAATCCACCAGCTCAGGTACCAGAATAGATTTAAGGATACCTAAGATAGGGCCTAAGGATTTAGAAAGATAGGAGTGGTCATTATGAAGATTGCTTTAATAGATGATGAACGGCCATCAAGGAGTGAACTTAGATACCTTATTACTAAAATAAAGGCTGATGCAGAAATTATTGAGGCATCTAGCGGTGAAGATGGCTTAAAGTTGATTTCACAAGAGAAATTTGATCTAATCTTGATAGATATAAATCTAGGGGACATAAGCGGCATCACCCTAGCTTCAACTGCCAGGAAGATCCAGCCTGAGGTGGAGATAGTTTTTGCTACTGCCTATAATAGCTTTGCAGAGGATGCCTTTCAAGTAGAAGCCCTAGACTACCTTCTAAAGCCTTTCTCAGAGAAGAAAGTTAGGGCTATGTTGGAGAAATATGATAGAAAGCATTTAAATAGGGAAAGCTTAGATAATAAAATAAGCAAAATCCCCCTTAATGTGGATAAGAAAATCATCTTAGTAGATATTAATTCCATCATATATATAGAGTCTCAAAATAAGAACTGTATAGTTTATACTAAAAATGATAAATATATGGATTCTACTCCCCTTAAGACCTTTGAGGAAAGGCTAAAGTCAAGTGGTTTCTTTAGAATCCATAAAAGCTACTTAGTCAATATCAAATATATATCGGAAATCTTTCCTTGGTTTAAAAACTCATTCTGTGTAAAGATGCAGTACTATGAAGATAACTATTTACCCATTAGTAGAAATAAGATAAAGGAATTAAAGAACCTATTAAGAATTTAATTAGGTTAAGAATTTATTTAGATTAAAATCTACGGTTCATTCCCCACATAGATGCCTTTCACTCCCCAAAAACCACATCTTACTCCAAAATAGCTCTATTTGTGAAAATAATATGTTAGAGTAAGATGACAAACTTTTTACATAGAAGGGAGATAGAAATGGTAACGTTTTTATTAGGGCTTGCAATACTTATAGTTGGAGGTGCCATTTACGGAAGGTATTGTGAAAGGGTTTTTGGACCAGATGACAGACCAACACCTGCAACTACAATGGCAGATGGAGTAGACTATGTGGAGATGCCATTATGGAAGAATAA
>JAAYLY010000070.1 GCA_012521625.1 Tissierellia bacterium
CCACTGGAATTAGGGGCAGATTTAGTTGTTCATTCAGCAACTAAATACTTAAACGGACATGGAGATGTAATAGCAGGCTTTGTAGTAGGCTCAGAGGAATTAGTAAATCAAGCTAGGTTAGTGGGGTTAAAGGATATGACAGGAGCAGTCTTAAGCCCCTTCGATGCCTACCTAATCAATAGGGGGATGAAGACCTTAAGCCTTAGGATGGAAAGGCACTGTGAAAACGCCCAGAAGGTGGCAGAATTCCTAGAGGCCCATCCGGCAGTGGAGGTGGTATATTATCCAGGACTTAAGTCCTTCCCCCAATATGAGTTAGCTAAGAAGCAAATGAGGCTGCCTGGTGCCATGATAGCCTTTGAGCTAAAGGGAGGACTAGATGCAGGAAGGAAGCTGATGAATTCAGTTGAATTATGTACACTGGCAGTTAGTCTAGGGGACTGTGAAACATTAATCCAGCATCCAGCTAGCATGACCCACTCCCCATATACGCCGGAGGAAAGGGCAGCCAGCGGTATTTCTGAGGGACTAGTTAGGCTGTCTGTAGGTTTAGAATCTGCAGAGGATATAATAGCAGACTTAGATCAGGCCTTGTCTAGATAAAATGAAACCCCCGATGGACTTATCGGGGGTTTTAGAATAAGGGAAATATTCTAATTTTTCTATTGTTATTATACTGACAATTAAATCCACTTATGATATAATAAAATAAGGAATGAATATAATCCAATTGGCTTAAAAGTGTTCCACATGAAAGGATTTAGATCCGGGGATTATAGGGTTTGCGGAATAAATATAAACCAGATAAGATTAAATGGTTCATAGAAAAAGGAGCAAAAGTATTGTAAAATAGATAAAGCTATAAATATCATACTTTGGCGTAAATCTTGCATAGGTATTAATGAAGGAGACTGAAAAGTATGAAAACTCGCAGGATAAAAATAACAACCTTTATAGACAGGCCGCATATAACTTATGACATACTTACCGTCCTCAGGAGGCATGACATAGGAATTATGGCCATGGAGGTATATACCTATGTCATCTACCTAAAGATACCCTTAGTTGAACAGGGGGTATGGAAGCAGGTCCTTAAGGAGTTGGAAGAGATCGACGGCTTCGAAAGTGCTGAGGAGATAGACCTAATAGCCTTTGAAGAAAGAGATATTGAAATGAAGAGGGTTATGGATATTATTCCCCATGGGGTAATGGTTCTAAATGCAGAGGGCTATATTAAATATGCCAACAATTATGTGGCGGAAAAGGTATTTAAAACTACCTCTGATAAGTTGTCCAACCTAAAAGTTACCGACCTTATAGATGAGGGAGTGTTAGTAGATTTCTTTAAAAGTACAGAAAGGAAGAAATCCTTATTTAATAAGGATATCACCATAGGCAACCAGAAGTACATTTTAAACCTACACCCTATTCTAAGTGATGAAAACCTTTTCTCCGGCTACATGCTCTCCTTAGATGAGGTCATCAATCAAGTCCACTATCATAACCCTATTACCTTTGAAGATATTATCGGTGAGAGCAACAAGCTTAAGGATGCTGTTGAACAGGCTAAGCTTTACGCCCTGTCAGATTCACCTATTTTGATTACCGGTGAAAGTGGTACAGGTAAGGAGCTATTTGCCCGTGCCATCCACAACCTGAGCCAGAGAAAGAATAGGGCCTTTATAGCTATAAATTGTGCTGCCATACCAGACCAGCTTCTTGAAAGCGAGTTGTTCGGTTATGAGGGAGGCTCCTTTACTGGAGGGAAGAAGGAGGGTAAGAAGGGGATCTTTGAATTAGCTGAAGGAGGTACCATATTCCTAGATGAAATAGGGGAGATGGCTCCTCACCTGCAGACTAAGCTACTTAGGGTATTACAGGAAAGGGCTGTCAGGAGGATAGGTAGCCATAAGGAGATTCCCATAGATGTAAGGATTATATCCGCCACCAATCAGGATATGGATGAACTTATAAGGGCGGATAAGTTTAGGTTAGACCTTTTATACAGGATAAATATCTTCAGTGTGGAAATCCCACCCCTGAGGGAGAGGAAGGAGGATATCCCCATACTGGTGGAGCATTTTATTAGGACCCACAGTGAGAAATACGGTAAGATCATCGAGGGATTAGAGCCGGCAGCTATGAAGAAGCTTGTTTCCTACAATTGGCCAGGAAATATAAGGGAGTTACAAAATGTCATAGAGAGGGCTATTGCCTTAAGTAAAGATAGATTGATTAAGGAAAGGGAAATCATACTGGATTATAATATAGAGAGGGCCGAAATTTTATACGACAAGGCTTCCCTAAAGGAAGTGGTTGGAAAATTTGAAAGGGATATTATAGTGAAGGTTCTTAAAAATTCCAGCAGTATAAGGGAGGCTGCAAAAAAACTAGATGTTACCCATACTCTCCTTATAAATAGGATTAAGAAATATGAGATTTCAGAAGATGAGTGGAAGTATTCATCCTAAGCCCTTAACCCTTTAGGGTTAAAATATATAAATATTAAAG
>JAAYLY010000071.1 GCA_012521625.1 Tissierellia bacterium
AATTGCATTGTATTTACTCAACTCCCTCCTCTAATACTGGTTATATCATAAAGGAAGGAATTGTCAAGTAACATTCATCTCCCACTTATAGAAGATGGGAGACTTCTGTTGTTAATTAGGTTAAATTGGGATTTTAAGGATAATCTATATTAATGATTGATTGAATTTCTTTTGGGTATCGAAATATATATGTAAAAAGGCAGAAGGAAAGGCAGGGTTTTAGATGAAATCTTTTTTAAGATTAAAGGAATTTTTCCTTAAACATAAGTGGTCCTATTTTATAGGGATTATGTGGCTGGTAACTGTAGATGCCATGCAGTTGATAGTGCCTAGGATTATCGGAAATTTAATAGATGAGTTTCAGGGAAACCTCTTAGATATTAGGGGCCTAATCAGATACAGCTTATATATCATCATAACAGGCCTAATCATAGGTGTAGGCAGGTATTTCTGGCGGATCCATATAATTGGAAACTCCAGGAAGCTAGAATACTATTTGAGGAAGAAGCTATTCAACCACCTGCTTACCCTCTCCCCTAATTACTTCAACCACCATAAGACAGGGGATTTGATGAGCCATGCCACCAACGATATCAATGCCGTAAGGATGAGCTTCGGCTTCGGCCTTATTATGAGCATCGACTCCTTATTTATAATAACTATGGCCCTGATTATGATGGTTAGGTCCACCAGTCTGCAATTGACTGCCTTGGCTGTCTTCAACATCCCCATCCTCTTTATAACTACTAAGAAGTTCGGGGGTGTTATCTACAACCGATCTAAGAGGGTCCAGGCGGCCTTTTCTAATCTGACTGAGGTTACCCAGGAAAGCTTTGCAGGCATCAGGGTTATAAAGTCCTTCATCCAGGAGGATCTGGTCAGGGACAACTTTAGGAGGGTAAATGAAAACAACCTAAGGGAGAATTTGAACCTGGTCAAGGTATCTGGCTTATTCTACCCATTCTTGCAGTTCATCTCCTCCCTTAGCCTTTTAGTGACCATCTTCTACGGCGGCAGGATGGTCATTGAGGGTAGCATCTCCCTAGGGGACTTTGTAGCCTTTACCTCCTATTTAGGCCTACTTACCTGGCCTACTAGGGCTTTGGGAATGGTTATCAACGTCTTCCAGAGGGGGGCTGCCTCCATGGATCGGATCAATAGGATCCTAGATGAAAGGGCGGAGATTAAAGAGCCGGAAAATGCCATAGTCCCTAAGAAGATAGAAGGCAATATAGAGTTTAGGAGTGTATCCTTCCGATACCAAGGCAGCAACTACAATGCCCTGGAGGATATAAACTTTATGCTGGAAAAGGGTAAGACCCTGGCCATCGTAGGCAGGACCGGCAGCGGGAAGACCACCATAGTGAACCTTTTATTGAGGCTGTATGATATTGAAGAGGGGGAAATCCTAATAGATGGGATAAATATTAAGGATATATCCCTAAAGGCCTTAAGGGAAAATATTGGCTATGTGCCCCAGGATAACTTCCTCTTCTCCACCACCATCAGGGAAAATATAGCCTTTGCCTTTGATGAGCTGCCTAAGGAGGAGGAAATCATCGAGGCCAGCAAGATTGCCCAGGTCTATGATAATATAATAAACTTCCCCAAGAAGTTCGATACTATATTAGGGGAAAGGGGTGTAACCCTGTCAGGGGGACAGAAGCAGAGGACTTCCATAGCCAGGGCAGCAATTAAAAAGCCACCTGTCCTCATCTTAGACGATAGTCTTTCTGCCGTAGATACGGAGACGGAGGAAAGGATACTGAAGAATATAAAGGAAGTAACTAAGGATATAACTACCATCATCATAGCCCACAGGATTTCAACCATAAAACATGCCGATGAAATCCTCTTTTTAGAGGATGGTAGGATCGTGGAAAGGGGCACCCATGAGGAATTGCTTAACTTAAAGGGGCAATACCAGGCCCTATATGAAAAGCAACTGCTAGAAGAAAAGCTTAAGGGGAAGGAGGGTTAGTATGGAAAAGGAACAGCTTGAAGATATTATGGGGAAGGCCTACGACGCCCGGCTGATGAAGAGGCTATTGAGCTATGCTAAACCATACTGGAAGTTACTTTTGCTGGCCATGGTGCTTTTAATTCTAATAACTGGCCTGGAGCTTTTAAATCCCTATATCTTTAAGATTGCCATAGACGATTACCTAAATGGCAATAATAAGCCCTTGTATGAAGTATCCACTGACTTACCCTATGAAGGTATAGAGTTTGATGGAAGGCTGTATGTAAAAGACTACAGGGATGGGGAATTAGTTGAAGAGCTTAAGGAGGCCCCTGTAAAGAAGATCTTAAGGAAAGGAAATGACTACTATCTGGTGGATTATGAGGCTGAAGATGTGGATGGAGGTATTTTACTATCGAAGGAGGATTACTTGCTCTTTAGGCAGGGAGATATTGCCGGTATCAACCGCTTGGCTGTAATCTTCTTCTTAGTCATCCTACTGACCTTCCTCTTTAACTATATACAGGAATATATCCTCAATTACACCGGACAAAGGATCATCTTCAATATTAGGGAGGAGATCTTTAACCACATCCAGAGCCTGGCCATCAGCTACTTCGATAAGAACCCTATTGGCAGACTGGTTACTAGGGTTACAAATGATACGGAGACCTTAAATGAAATGTATACCTCTGTTCTAATCACCCTGGTTAAGGACGTCCTTATGCTGGTGGGCATCATGGTAATTATGCTAAGCCTAGATTATAGATTAGCCCTCCTATCCTTTTCCCTAGTGCCTCTAATCTTTATCCTGGCCCTTAGGTTTAGGAAAAAGGTGCGGGCAGTCTACAGGTTGGGAAGGATTCAGCTGGCCAGGATCAACTCCAGCTTAAACGAGAATATAACCGGTATGAGGACCATCCAAATCTTCAAGAAGGAGAGGAAGATGGCGAAAAAGTTCGATGAAATCAACATGGATTACCTAGATACCACCATAAGAGAGGTTAAGCTTTATGCCATGTTTAGGCCATCTATTGAGATCATCCGGTCTCTGGGTATCGCCCTTTTAATCTATTTTGGCGGTAGGAAGGTCATCTCCAACGTCATGGAATTTGGAGTCCTCTACCTTTTTATCGACTATATCCAGAAGTTCTTCAGGCCTATTTTGGACCTGACGGAGAAGTTCAACATCCTACAGTCCTCCATGGCCTCCAGTGAAAGAATCTTCTCCATCCTTGACGACAAGACCCTTATAGAAAACCCTGACAATCCTAAGCCTATTAAGGACTTAAAGGGTAAGATAGAGTTCAAAAACGTCTGGTTTGCCTATGAAGAGGATAATTGGGTCTTGAAGGACATTAGCTTTACCATCAATCCTGGGGAGACGGTGGCCCTAGTTGGGGCAACGGGAGCTGGCAAGTCCTCCATCATCAACCTAATAACCAGGTTTTATGATATACAAGGGGGCCAAATTTTAATAGATGGGGTAGATATTAGGGAAGTAGACAAATATGAGCTAAGGAAGAATATAGGGGTGGTGCTGCAGGATGTCTTCTTATTTACTGGGACCATCAGGGACAATATTAGGCTGAATAATAAGGATATTAGCCAGGAGGAGATAGAGGAAGTGGCCAGGTATGTAAATGCCCACCACTTTATAGAAAGACTTCCTCAAAAATACGATGAGCCGGTTATGGAAAGGGGGTCTACCCTTTCCGCTGGAGAGAGGCAGCTATTGGCCTTTGCAAGAACCCTGGCCTATGATCCCAAGATCCTCATACTGGATGAGGCTACTTCCAATATAGATACGGAGACGGAAATATTAATACAGGATGCCTTGAGTAAGCTGATTAAGAATAGAACTACCATAGCCATTGCCCATAGGCTTTCTACCATCCAACATGCAGATAAGATCATTGTCTTAAGCAATGGGGAGATAAAGGAAATGGGCAACCATCAGGAGCTCTTGGAGAAGGGTGGTATATATTACCACCTATATAAGTTACAATATAATAAGTAAAAAAGCCCCTTAGTGCTTTCGCACTAAGGGGCTTTTTTGAACCCACGATGCCGCTTGCTCATTTAATTCACACCCGCCTTTTTCAAGGGGGGTGTCCTGTTAGCAAGTTCAAACGTCCACTCAAAGGAGGCTTGTTATCCCTTGCTAAACGCAGACTCCCTAGTCTGATATGTCGGTTGAATTATCTGAGTACGCGAACATCACAGGCTATAGGTTACTATTTCTTTTTTTCTTTCATCTTTATTATACATTATACTATGCCCTATTTCAATAAAAATTGACTACTGACTTACCAATTTGTCGATTTCAATTTCTTCCAGGACTTCCTTATCCAGCAATGCTTTTGCTAGTACATCTAGTTTTTCCCTAGAAGCCAGTAAAATATTCTTGGTTTCATCATACATCTTATCCAGTATTTCCCTGGCCCTTTCGGTGATATTATCCAGCTTAGCATCCATGGATAGAAGGACTTTGTAGTTCAATAGACCCGACTCCTTGTCCATACCGTAGATGCCGATTAAGGATAGGACCATCTCAGTAGCTTTTTGTAGGTCGGAGCTGGCTCCTGTTGTAATATGGTCTTCACCAAAGACCAATTCCTCTGCAGCCCTTCCACCTAAGGCTATCTTAATATCGTTGATGATATCCTTCTTGCTTTTATACATGCTGTTAGGTGAAATATTTAGGCTAAAGCCCCCCATACCCTTGGTACTTGGTATGATGCTGACCTTAGTAACCCTAATGTCTTGAGAGACCAACTTAGCCACTAAAGCATGTCCTGCCTCATGGTAGGCTGTAATCTCCCTATCCTTGTGGGTTAGGCTGCTCCTATCCTTCTTCTCATCTCCCACTAGGACTTTTAAGTAGGCCTTGTTAATATGTTCCTCAGTAATCAGCTGTTCCTTTTCCTTTACAGCTATCATGGCTGCTTCATTTAGGAGGTTTTCCAGCTGAGCACCACTGAAGTAGACGGTCTCCTCAGCAAGCTTCCTAAAGTCAACCTCTTGGGAAACAGGCTTATTCTTAGCATGCAGCCTTAAAATCTGCTCCCTAGCCTTAATATCTGGCAGTTGAACTTCTATTTGCCTATCAAACCTACCAGGTCTAAGGAGGGCCTCGTCTAATACGTCTATCCTATTGGTGGCTGCAATTACTATTATACCCTCATTTTCCTTAAAGCCGGACATTTCAGCTAGCAAGGCATTTAGGGTACGGTCCCCTTCCTCACTGCCAGTAGCCTGGCTACCCTTCCTCTTCTTACCTAAGGCATCGATTTCATCTATGAAGATGACGGATTTACCAGCTTCCTTAGCCTTTTTAAATAGGCTCCTTATCCTGCTGGCCCCTAGACCTGCATAGATTTGAACGAAATCGGAGCCGGATACTGGATAGATGGGAACCCCTGCTTCCCCGGCTAAGGCCTTAGCCAGTAGGGTCTTACCAGTTCCTGGAGGGCCGTATAAAAGGACTCCCCTTGGTAACCTTGCCCCGTATTTATTGTATATATCAGGATTCTGAATGAAGTCCACCATCTCCATTAGGGCTTCCTTAGCTTCCTGGTTGCCGGCCACATGGTCGAAGGTAATATTGGGTTTATAGTCCAAATCCTCAATTTGAGAAAGGTTGGACATCTCCCTTTCTGCTTCCTTGCCCATATTGCTTTTAAAGTGGAATAGTAGGTAGACTAAACCTGAAACTAGGACTAGGAATATTACCAGTTCATTTATACCAATACCCTCTTCTTTAACATTTATTCCGTAAAGTAGCAATTCCTTTTTGAAATCCTCTGTTCTAGGGTTGTCGGTATAAATGGTCCTTCCATCCTTTAATTCTGCCTTGAACTGGGGAGAGTCGCTTAAATTAACCTCAACCACTTCCCCCTCTTCTGCAAGCTTTAGAAAGGCTGGATAGGGTATTTCTTCTTTATTATTCTTCATATTATAGGCTAAAATACTCAAACCGATTAAAGCTAAAATGATAATGGGATATAGATACTTCTTCTTCATGGGATACTCCCTTTCAAGTTTACATAATAATTTATTAATATTATAACACCCTCCCCCTACCATGTCCATTTCCTTAATTAGGCAGCTAGGATTAGCAAGAGTTGAAAAAACAAAAGGAGGCCTTATTTAGCCTCCTTTTAAATTAGTCCTTCTGGGTTAATTCTACCAAATAGTTACTTCCTACCCAATTGCTCCAGTAGCCTATCTAGTTTGGCTTCCTGTTCTTCTGTTAAAAGGTGTCTGATGGATTCAATCTGCTCAAAGATTGCTTCATATTCTTCGTAACTTAGGTCCTTTTCCATCTGCTCATTTAGGTTGATGATCTCCATAAAGATCTCATCATCGGATTTGTCCTTAAATTCCCTGGTTATACTTTCTATCCTTTCAACATCCTCCTGGTTAAATTCAAATTCCTCCATACCAAGGTCCTCTAACCTTTTCTTTTTCATTATTATCCCTCCTTCTAAAGCTGACCTCTATTAAATCTATGAAAATAAAAGTAAATATAGTACTTTCTTAGGTAAACAATAGGAATTTAAATCATATATTGTAATATCACGATTATGGTTGGAGGGATTAAGTTGGAAAGAGCCTTATTATTACTACTATTGTTTTCAGCAACTAACCGGGATAACCCCACTAGGGTTATGGCAGTCAACGACTACATAAATAATATGGAAATAGACACCCAATATACCAGGGAAAAAATCCGGCTGGCTAAGAGAATTGCTCCCCTAATGCCTAAGGATTATATAAGACCTATGAGCAGGTCCATCTATATAACTGAAACTATAGTAAGATTGATGGAGTTAAGGGATTTTATGGCTTTAAAACCTGTAGAGGTATCGGTGGCAGCCAGTGAAGAAAGTGAAGAAACTGAAATTGATAATAGGGAAAGGCTTAATAGGATCGTATCCATCATCCAGGAGGAGATGCCTAAGTCCAAGGCACAGAATATGGGCTCACTCTTAGAATTAATTGTAAATATGGATAAATATAGGAGGATGTTTGAAATCTTCAACACCCTTAGAACTAACCAAAATATGACTACTACCGATAATCTAACCAAAACCCTAGAGCCTGTTGTAAAGAATGGGGCTACGGGTGGCGATAATTCCATGGACTTGGAGAAGATAATAAATATCATCAATATCCTAAATAAAACCAAGGAAAGGCCTGAGGGTAACAAGGTTAATCTAAAGGAAGAGCTTTCTGATTCTGTAAGGCGCAAGAGGGCTGAAGATGAAAATATGGAAGAGGAAACTAAGGAGAAAGAAAGTTTCCCCAGTGGCCAGGATAAGGTCATCAATATAGCCCATAAGGAGGATTTGGCTGATAGGGAAGCTAAAAAAAATGAAATAGTAGATGAAAACTTGATAGGGGATGGCGGGGATCTAGATGAAGAAAAAATTAGCCGGACTGAAAGTAAAAATACAGAGAAGGAGGAAGCCCCAAAGGTCATAGACCTAAGCAGGATAGAAGAGGAAAAACCTAAGAAAGATTAATCTTTCATTAGGTTTATAAGGCTTTTTATATCTGCTGGTAGTGGTGCAATAAATTCTATATCTTCCTTGGTCCTAGGGTGTACAGCCTTAAGATAACAGGAATGTAAAGCTTGCCTCTTTATATAGGGGCTCTCTTTATTATATAGGCTGTCTCCTACTATAGGATGGCCTATATGGTTCATATGTACCCTTATTTGGTGGGTTCGGCCTGTAAAGATCTGTACCTCTAAGAGGCTGGCATCCCTGTATCTTTCCACTACCCTATATTTAGTTAAGGCCTCCTGCCCATCTTCCGTAACTACCCTTTCGATGCAGCTGTCCTCCTCCCTACCAATTGGAAAGTCGATAGTGCCCTCATCCCCTTCCACTACTCCTTCCACTATGCAGTAGTACTTCTTTACGAAGGAGTTAGCCTCCAGCTGTAGGGCCAGCTGCTGGTGGGCAAAGGGGTTTTTAGCTACTATTAAAACTCCGCTAGTGTCTCTATCAAGACGGTTTACAAATCTAATCCTCATATTAATGCCCTTTTCTTTAAAATAATAGGACACCCCGTTAGATAGGGTCCCTGATTGATGGCCACTAGTGGTATGAACCACCATAAAGGGCTCCTTATTAAGGACTAAAAGATCATGATCCTCATAGATTATATCTAAATCCATCTTTTCAGGAGTAATGTTGTTTTCTTCATCCTCCATATAGATGGATACCCTATCCCCCTTTTTAAGCTTACTATCCTTCCTTAGGAATTGGCCGTTGACATAGATATGTTTATTCCTATAAAGTCGGCGAAAAAGGCGGCTGGAGATTTCATTTTCCTTTACAAAATCCCTTAGGGTAATATTATCTCTATTGCAGGTGAAGACTATTATATTATGACTTTCTTTGAATAAATCCATATTACACTCCCCATACATATGATTTTATTATATAATATAGTATGATTATATTATAGCAGAATTACTAATGCAGTATCTATTTAGGAGGATAATCAATTGAATAATAAACGAAGGATAATCAATATAATTTCAAATAGAAATTTCGAATCCAGGAAGACCTCTATGGAGCTTAAGGAAAAACTAATTAAAAGGGGCTTTATAGTTAGGGAGAGGTTCGATAAGAGGGCGGAACTAAATATCTGTGTAGGAGGAGACGGCTCCTTCCTAAGGGCAGTCCACAGGAATAAGTTTCCCACTATCCCCTTTGTAGGCATAAATACAGGCCACCTAGGCTTCTTTCAAGAAATCCTGCCTGAAAATATGGATGAGTTTATAAATAAATATATAAATAAGGAATATATAGTGGAGGAGCTCTTTTTAGTAAGTGCGGAAGTATGTACGAAGGACAAATGCTATTATTTAACGGGAATTAATGAAATAGTGGTAAAGGGAAGCAAGTCTAAGGTAATCCATATAGATGTTTCAATCGATGGAAATCATCTGGAGCATTTCTGCGGTGATGGTATGATTATCTCCACCCCCTCAGGCAGTACTGCCTACAATTTCTCAGTGGGTGGCAGCATCATCTACCCTACTCTTAATACATTACAACTTGCCCCCCTGGCTCCCATTAGCTCCAAGGCCTACCGGTCACTTCTTAACAGCATAGTGGTCCCAGGAGACTGTGTAATAAGCTTAAAGCTGGAAAATAGGTATTCTAATTCCACCCTAATAGTTAACGACGGAGTAGAGTTAAGATACGACAACATAGACCATATTAATTTCAAAATATCCGATAAGAAGATTTATAGGTTAGTATTAGATAAGAATATGTATTGGAACAACTTAAGAAGTAAATTCTTATAATGAGAATTGGCAACATATTTAAAATTACAAACTGGGAAATGGGAGGATAGTAAAGCTAGCTGAATAGGATCAGCTGGCTTTTTTTATGTCTATGGATAAATTTACATTATTTTAAATCCCTATATTATCACCTTTTCCAACCTTTATTATATATATTATTATATACCTTATACCCCTTATGGGTATATTTACAAATGGATTTGAATATGTTATAATACCCCCTAAGGGTATATATTGTTGTAACAGGAGGTTTATTTATGGCTAATAAGAGAAAAATAAAAAAGAAGGCGAAAGTCTTAAAAGAGGCCTGTGTGGCCTGTGGTACCTGTGTTAAAGCATGTCCTAGAGCTGCTAGTGAACTACCTCCACCTATAGAGGTGGTGGCTTCGTGGTCAATACTCCCATCGGAGCAAGTTTACCCACGCTCAAAGGGCTGTTCCATCCCCATATTTACCATCTACATGGCTAATTTTAGTAGG
>JAAYLY010000072.1 GCA_012521625.1 Tissierellia bacterium
CAGTGCTATATGCATGACCGCTAGCAACAGTATGATTATGCATATCTATCTTGTATCTCATTAAAAAACTCCTTTCCATAAAAAATCATACTAATATTATACCATTAAAAACTTGAAATAATTTTTTCTGTAGATGAGAATTACTAAAATATTAAAGCAGGGAAGTAATATCCCTGCTTTATAAACTTCTTAGCTCTATATAAAACATCTTAAAACTTATCTTTCCCGCCCTAAATGTAAGGAAAAAACAATATCTTTCTCCTAAAACTTCATCTTCAATAATTCCATATTCTAAAATTCCATCTTTTCATAAATCTCAATGGATTTCTTTAAAGATATATAATAAGCAAGCACACTTATTATAAGGGCTAAAAAAGAAAATTGATTTAGATTAATATTCTTAAACAAGCTTATTAATTTTCTAAAAATCATTTCCTTCCTAAGGCCATATCTTATTCCGTTAAAGGTTAGGAAATATATAATAAGTAAGGGAAGAATTGCCGTATACTTCCTCCCATCCCTATTATATGAAAAGGGAATACTTATGGCCATAAATATAACCATAAAGAAAAAGATATTGAGCATTTCATTTAGACTAATTAAATATATGGTACTTTTATTAAAATTACTCCCCATAAGATGGGACATGATAAATATAAGGAGGGATATGATAGCCGTATAAAGGAGTAGGGTTATATACCTACTGACCACTATAGTCCTCCTATCTAAGGGGAGTGAGTTTAGGAATATATCCCCTTTACACATAATTTCATAGCCCCAGATTTTACTTTCCACTATGAGCAATAAAAAGAAATAGACAGCTATATAGAATCCATACCTAAAAAAGGGCTCAACCATCAAATTTATAAAAAATCCCCCAATCAGGGTAAAGGGAATCAGGATAAAGTTGGCAAAGAGCCCCACTAGCCTTATATCCTTTTTAACCAGCGTCTTCATATTATCTCTCCAAACCTCTCATTTATTCCTTCTTAAGCCAAATCCCTATCAGTATATAAAAATAAGGATACCCATATGGATAAGGCTATTACTACTAAAATTATTATTAAAGATTCAAGACTACCTAAGTAATTAACTAAGTAATAAATTGACCCTCTAAATTCCTCAGCTATGAGGAAACCAACGGGTATAAAGATGGGAAGAAATACATGGATAAAATTTCTCCCGCTTCCTAAGAAGAGGAACATCAAAGGGATAATAATAGCGTAGCTTAAGATCCAAAAGACTATTATCTTCTTTATATTGACCCCTGTATAGTCGATTGTTAATCCCAAGGGCTTTATTATATTTAATATTAAATACAGGAAAAACACTAGGATAATGTGCTTAATGAATACTACTAAATACTTGCTAATTACATATTCCCTTCTCTTTACTGGCAGGGATTGGATAAGGGTCAGCTCCCCTACTATATCTTCCCTAACTCTCGACCTAAAGGAGGTTTCCATGACAAAGATTATGGGGTATTGTAGGGTCACTGGATTTACGCCCTGCATTAAGAGTAGAGTAAAAAATATTAGGCTATAGACCATCAAGTTTTTAAAGAAATCCTTCCTCCTATATAGGTTCAACTTAAAATCCATCTTAATTAGTTCCAGCATATTTCTTCCCCTTTGTATAGAAATACATAATATCCTCCAGGCTAGGCTGCTCTACTACTATCTCATCAGTAGTTCCCAAGCTATTTACTACTTCCACACCTGCCAAGGCCTCAAAGCCTATATTATGTACCCTAAATCCTATAAATTCTTCCCTATTAAGCTTTTCTAATAGGCCCCTATCCCCTTTTATAAGCTTGTAATTATCATAGATCTCATCTAAGGCCTTACTAAAGACCATCCTTCCCTTATCTATAAAGGTAATATAGTCGGCTATCTTTTCCAAGTCGGTAGTTATATGGGTTGAGAAGAAGATGGACTTATTCTCATCCTGGATAATGTCGTATAGGATATCTAAGACCTCCCTCCTAACGATAGGGTCCAGACCAGCCGTAGGCTCATCCATTATGATAAAGTCTGCATGGTGGCTTAAGGCTAGGCTTAAGGAAAACTTCATCTTCATTCCCTTAGAAAGGTCCTTGATTTTCTTATAGCCGGGAAGTCCAAACTCATCCAAATAGTTATTGAAAACCTTATCATCCCACCTGCTATAAAAAGGGGCGATTATATCCTTCATCTCCCAGATAGTTAGATCATCATAAAAGTATAGGTCGTCATAGACGAAGCCAATCCTATCCTTTATCTCCTTTTCAAACCCTATATTATCCTTGCCAAAGATCTTTACCTTACCAGCATCCCTCCTTAAGAGGTTCATTATAAGTTTAATGGTGGTAGTCTTGCCCGAACCATTGGCCCCAATAAAGCCCATAATATAGCCTGGCTTTAGCTTAAAGGAGATATCCTTTAGCTGAAAATCATCAAACTTTTTACTTAAACCCTCCACTTCCAATACATAGTCCATTTTACTCCTCCTCGAATAAGATCTTTAATATATCTATTACATCCTCATAAGATATGCCCAGCATCTTACTTAAAGTTACTATCTCACTTAGCTTATCTTCAACTATCCTTAGCTTCTGCTCCCTAATATCTTCCCTATTTTGTGCTGCCACATAGGAACCCTTGCCTGGCACCACATAGATAAAACCTTCCTTCTCCAATTCATCATAGGCCCTCTTGGTGGTAATAACTGAAACCTGTAAGTCCTTAGCCAGCCCCCTAATGGAAGGTAAGACCTGCCCTTCCTTTAGCTCTCCCCTTATAATCATGGTTTTGATCTGCTTTATGATCTGTTCATATATGGGTTCATTAGATGAATTGGTAATTATAATCCTCATGGAAATTTCCTTTCTTAACTATTTATATCGTTTATATACAGTATAAGCAGTTAAGGATTAATTGTCAATAATATTTGAAAAATATAATTTTAATAAAAGAAGAATATGAAAAGAAGTTTAAAAAAATAAAAAAAAATAAAAAGTAAATGAGAAAAGAAAATATAAAAAAGCCATAAGGGAAATCATATATCCCTTATGGCTCAATTTTTGACCATGTTCATTTCCCATTTTACCTAAACTCGGGTACTAGATTATCTGGCACCTCCCCCTTTAAGGCTTGGACTAAATTTTTAGCTGCCACCATAAACATCCTATCCCTAGTCCTTTGGGTTGCAGCCCCTATATGGGGAAGGGTTATCACATTATCCAGCTTAAGGAGTGGGCTATCCTTAGGTATTGGTTCCCTTTCATATACATCTAGGCCAGCAGCCTGAATCTTCCTATTCTCCAATGCCTTAATTAGGGCCTCCTGGTCCACAACCTTTCCCCTGGAGGCGTTGATGAAGATGCTGTCCTCCTTCATAAGGGAAAATTCCCTCTCACCTATTAGGTGATAGGTAGACTCATTTAGGGGGGTCATAACTACCACAAAGTCACTTGTTTTAAGTAATTCATCCATGTCCTTATAGACTACCCCTAAGCTTTCTTCCAGCTCTAACCTCCTATTCCTATTATGGTAATATACCTCCATATTAAAGCCTAATCTGGCCCTTTTAGCTACTTCATAGCCTATCCTACCCATACCAATAATTCCTAGGCTAGACCCGCTTACATCCTTACCAAAGAAGATCTCATCCTGACCCTTTTCCCACCTTCCAGCCTTGACATACTTATCCAATTCCACAATCCTTCTAGCAGCTCCTATTATAAGGCCAAAGATAAGGTCTGCCACAGTATCGTCTAGGGCTCCTGCCGTATTGGTCCCTATGACCCCCCTTCTCTTCATAGCCTCTATATCAAAGTTGTTATATCCTACTGTAAAATTGCTAATAACCTTTAACTTAGGTGCATGATTTAAGAAATTCTCATCTACCCTAATAAGGCCCATGAGCAAACCTTCCACATCCTGAACCTTATCTAGGATTGTATCATAAGTAAGCTTCTCCTCCCCCCTCCAGACGGTACAATCACAGTGCTCTGCTAAAAATTCTTCCACTTCCCTAGGAATTTCCCTAGCTACAAAAACTTTAGCTTTAGCCAATTTAATCCTCCTCCGCCTAAGTCTATATAATTATTACTTACCACATTAATAATAAGTAAATCAGCCTAATAATTTATAAAAAATAGGAGCTGACTTTTGGCCAACTCCTCCTATTCTAACCTGTCTTAAATTTTAGAACCGAATAAAATATTACTTATATCATCAAAATCCTTCCAGGGGATACAGGCTAGATTATTAGCCTTACAGTATCTTAAGAGGCCATCCTTAGCAAAGACAAGATCCGCCTTGCTGGCTACAGCCCTGTCGGTAATACCATCGCCGATAAAAACCACCTTATCATTTTCTTTTTTATATCTTTCATAGTGGAGGACCTTACAATTGCCACAATTGCCTATATCACAGCAATCGGCCTTATTGTGGTAGAATTCTATCCTTAAATTATCCTTATCAAATTTCAACCTATTGGCTAGGATTTCAACCTCCTCTATGCCGTGTTTCTTTAAGAAGGGCCTAATGCCATTTTCAAAGCCCCCACTTACTACTGCCAGGGGTATATTTAACTTTCTAGCCTTAAGGTAAAATTCATAAAAGCCATCGGCCAGTTGGATTTCATTTAGGATAAAGTTGATATAGTCCTCTTCAGTAATCTTGACCTTACTCATTAGGCCCCCAAAGTACTCCATAAAGTTTACTCCACCATCCCTCTGGGATAGATCCCTAATTGAAGGATCTACATACCTTTCCACCAGCAGGTCATTAGTATCCCTCTTGGTTATGGTGCCGTCAAAATCTATTAGTATAGCAAAATTACCCTCTAGTCCTTTAATCATCTGATCACCTTTCAAACTTCATTTAAGAGGAATTATATCAGATATATGGCCTTAAGAAAACACCTTTCTTACTTTATAGGAGGTAGGCTTTCTTCTAAATCCTCCCTCATATGCTCATATTGGGGTGGCAGCATTAGATTTATGCCTAGGGAGTCCTTATCCTCATCTACTGCAAAGCCTGGATCGTCGGTGGCTATTTCATAAAGGATGCCTCCCTTTTCCCTAAAGTAGATGGATTTAAAGTACTTCCTATCCCTTACATCACTGGTTCTAAAGCCCTTCTCCCTTACATAATCCAGCCAGGCCTTTAGGTCCTCCTCATTTTCTGCCCTCCAGGCTATATGGTGGACGGTGCCTATACCCATTAAAGCTCTACCGCTGGATGTCTTCTTTATATCTATTATGTTTCCAATTGGAGCCTCGGACTTAAGGCGGATAAAGTCATCCACCTCAGTACATTGCCTACTATTGAAGTTATATGGTGAATTTAAGCTCTTCTTTAACTTTTGCCTTTGGGATTATTAATACCTATAGCTAGTATACCAGGTTGAAAAGTAGTTGGAATAGGAATCTACCCTTATTAGGGGAAAGAATACTATATAGCCAAAGCCGGAAACATAGTCTATGGTCTGGTTAAATATATAGTTCTTGCTAAAGGCTTCAGGGTAAGTATAAGAAATATCTGATAGGACTAGACTTAAAGTTACATCCTTACCAGTTAAGCTAGAATATATGATACTCCTATTCCTTAGGGTATTTGCAATATTCTTTAGGCCTAGCTCCTCGGCTTTAAAAAAGTTACTTCCAGCCTGCCAATCTAGGTAGAGGTAGATAAAAAGCTCATTAGGACCTTCATCAACACTTACAGAATTAAAATTTATATTTATGCCATTTACATATAAACTTGATTCATAAGCCTCAATATAGGCTTGTAATTCTTTTGCGGTAAATTTAGTAGGCTTGGAAGGTCTAATAGTTTCAGCTATAAATTCCTCAA
>JAAYLY010000073.1 GCA_012521625.1 Tissierellia bacterium
AATTGCATTGTATTTACTCAACTCCCTCCTCTAATACTGGTTATATCATAAAGGAAGGAATTGTCAAGTAACATTCATCTCCCACTTATAGAAGATGGGAGACTTCTGTTGTTAATTAGGTTAAAATATAATCGCCCGCTCAATGGATCACAGGTCCAGCAGCAGGCGATTTTCTCTTATTTGTATTATATTATTTATTAATTATTATTTATTACTTTAAAATAGTCCCTTTATGACCATTGTAACCCCCAGTATCAATAAGGGGATACCGATTATTGACCCTACTATGGTCATGGTCAAGAGTAGACCTATAGCTGTTATAATCAAGCCTATACCAATGGCCATTAATTTTCCAGTGATCTTAATTATACCTTCCACTATCTTTATGGCTAGGGTTATGGGAAATAGTATAAGCTTTATTGGAAATAGTAATATCTTTAACATTAAATATCCTCCTAAATTTACTCTAATCTTATTATAATATATTTTATTAGTAATTACTGAAAGATTTACTAGAAATTGAAACTGTCCCATGACTAATCATTAATATAGCTAGTACCACAGTTGCACTTTTAATGCCCAAAATTGTAATTTGATATTGCAAATACAAAAAGTTAAGATGGCAATAGGATTTTGATGGTTAAATAATGTATTTTCATATATTCAACTAGAAGCATCAATGGCTATTTATACTATTTTGGTATCCTTCAAAAGAATAACATAAATAAGCCTTATGTGTATTTCAAGGAAAAATTTACAGGCCATAAACTTTATGAATAAGTCTATGGCCTGTATGAATATAATCAGCTTTTTAGAAGTTAAATTACAAACCTTATTAAATTGCTAGAAGGATCCTTGACGAAGATGTCCTTCTCCTCCTTCATCACTTCGTAACCTAATTTCATCAGCTTATTCAACTTCTCTTCCCTTTTTCCTTCGTCTGGAAAGACCAGATCGTAATATAGCATACCTACTGAGTTATCTGGCAATGGGGCTGCCCCCTTGCCCTGCCAGCTGTTTAAGCCAATATGGTGGTGGTAGCCGCCTGTGGAAAGGAAGATGGCCGAATTACCGGCTTCCATAATCAAATCAAAGCCTAATGCATCACAGTAGAATTTCCTAGCCTCATCTAGGTCTGCCACATGTAAATGGATATGGCCTATTTTAGTTTTTAGGGGAGCCTTATCCCATTTATCATCTCCTGTTAAATCTATTAAATCACCATAGTCTAAAGGCTCAGTTACCATATTGATACTGCTGCCCCTTCTATCCCACTTGCTTTCCTCAGTGTCGCAATATACTTCGATACCATTTCCGTCTGGATCTTCTAGATAAATGGCTTCGCTAACCCCATGGTAGGCACCACCGATGATAGGATACCATTCGTCCCTGATATTTTTAATAAAAAGACCAAGGTCATACCTAGTTGGAAGTAAAACTGCAAAATGATATAGCCCTGTTCTCCTAGCTGGCTTTGGAACCACATCCTCTGGCTCAATTATGGTTACTATTGGGTTGAAACCATCTGCTGAAAATACCGCCATATTGTCTTCCTTTTTTAAAAGGCTGAAACCCATGATCTTGGTATAGAATTTAATTGCCCTATCTATGTCAATGATCTTAAGCACAAGGTGATTTACATATAGATTTGGCCCTTTATGATATTTTGACATATAATCACCCACTTTAAGATTATATTCTATAGTTACCCATTTCAGACTAGTCTTTAACAAAAAGTCCCTCAAGGATGTAGATTACATCCTTTTATTATGCGTGAACTACCTCCACCTATAGAGGTGGTGGCTTCGTGGTCAATACTCCCATCGGAGCAAGTTTACCCACGCTCAAAGGGCTGTTCCATCCCCATATTTACCATCTACATGGCTAATTTTAGTAGG
>JAAYLY010000006.1 GCA_012521625.1 Tissierellia bacterium
CCTACTAAAATTAGCCATGTAGATGGTAAATATGGGGATGGAACAGCCCTTTGAGCGTGGGTAAACTTGCTCCGATGGGAGTATTGACCACGAAGCCACCACCTCTATAGGTGGAGGTAGTTCACTATTAGATTTTAACCAAGATTAGTTTAACAAGTAGCTCCCCCTAGCAGGAGAAGTTCTGCTTCCAAGATCTCTTCCTGCCTATCGAAAAGCTCATCTGATAATAATTGGGCCTCTATATTTTCAAAGCCTAGCCTTTGGATGGTATCTCCTATTGGGGTTGAGGATTAAGGATATAGAGGCATATATAAATTTAATCCATCCCGATGACTAGGCTGAACTGAGGCTGGCATTAAAAGATTGTTTAAAGGGTAAAGGATATAATCTAAAGCTTCGGCTACCACAAAAAGATGGTTATATGAAGTATGTTCTCCATAAGTCTAATCCCATAGTTGGCGGAGATATATAGCTGTAAGTTTCTATAAATAAGCTTTCTTTAGACTCGGCAGAAATTATTTGTTATTAGGAAGAAAATTGGGTAATAATTATTAAAAGGACCGCTTATAAAGAGGAGGTATAAGGATGAAGGTTGTAAAGATTGCTGAAGGAATACATATGTTAACGGTTAATATGGAGAATATATTGTTTGAGGGTATGTGGGAAATAGGTAATGGGGTCACCCTCAACTCCTATTTGGTAAAGGGAGAAAAAATTGCCCTTATTGATGGAGTAATAGGGTGGGATGGGGTCCCAGAAACCCTGTATGATAGATTAAAGGAAATAGAAGTAGACCCTAAGGATATAGATTATATAATAATAAATCATATGGAGCCAGACCATTCAGGCTGGATAGAGAGCTTTAAAAAGTTAAATGCTGATTTCCAAATCATCTGTAGTGATAAGGCTGCAAGACTGGTTACTTCCTTCTATGGTAATGAAGACAAGATTAGAATAGTAAAGGAAGGGGATGAGTTAGACCTGGGTCAGGGTAAGAAGTTGACCTTCCATCCAACTCCTAACGTTCATTGGCCAGATACTATGTTGACCTATGAGGTACAAACTAAAACCCTATTTTCATGTGATATGTATGGAGCCTTTGGTAGAATGGGGGACCATGTTTTTGATGATCAATTAACGGAGTCGGAGGTGGATTTCTTCGAAATGGAAGGAATTAGATATTACTCCAACGTAATGACCACCTTCAGCCCTGCCATTAGGAAGGCCATAGAAAAGACAGAGGAATTAGATGTGAATATCATAGCACCTGGCCATGGACCAGTATATAGGACTAACCCACGGAAGATTATTGATGATTATGCCCGCTATAGTAGATATGCCCAAGGAGCAGGAAAGAGGGAAATCACCATCCTGTGGGGTTCCATGTATGGGATGACTAAAAAGGCAGTGGACTTTGCTAAGGAAGTTTTAGAAAGGGAAGGCATAAGATATAATCTATTGGAAATGCCTATAGAAAGCGATAGTGAAATGATAGCTAAAATATTTAAGGCTGCCGGTATAATAATTGCAGCTCCTACCTATGAATATAAGCTCTTCCCACCTATAGCTTCTGCCCTGGAAGAAGTTGGAAGAAAGAGGATCACAGGAAAGGCTGCCTTCCGTTTTGGTTCTTACGGCTGGTCTGGAGGGGCAGAAAAGGAGCTAAAGGAAATCCATGATAGGAATAATATGAAGTGGGACTTTATAGAATCGGTGGAGTTTGAAGGTGCTCCAAAGGAAGGAGACCTAAAGAAGATAGAAGCAGGAATCTTAGAGCTTATAAAAAGGATGGAGGATAGGGTGGTGGAGTAGTTACTAGAAGATTTGGTGGTTGTTTAATATTCTGGTGTGAATTATTAACCAGTGGTATACTACAAGGGCGGTCTTTAGCCGCCCTTTAAATATATATACTGCAAGCTTATTGGAGCCCCTTCAATGGGCAGCTCTTCAGTCAACAATTCAAGCCTTCCTGCTTCTATACTATAATTTGAGTGAGGCTGTAAAACCCCATTTATAAATAGATTATAGTAGGAGGCCTCTTCTGGATTTAAGATGCCCCTATTACCGTATTCCAACAATTCGTCCTCATTGGTATAGACCCTCTTATTCTTAGCCACTGTATTATAATGGTAGACATCTGCCTTTAGTAGTTGGCCATTATTACAAATCTTAAGATACTCTAATATAATGGGACTTCCTTTAAGGGGAACATCTTCAGTTAATAGGGTTAACCTTCCTTCTTCCACCTTATAATTATTCCTAGGCTGCAAAACATCGTTAATATAGAGGTTAAAGAAGGAAATCTCATCAGGATTTGGAATACCCAGATTACCATATTCCAACAACTCATCTTCATTGGTGTATACCCTCTTTATTCCATCTGATACTGTATTATATTGGTATCCTTCTCCCCACAAGACATTAGATTTAGGACTTGGATTGTAAGTTGGGATATAGACCTGTATCCTACCTACTGACTTGATCCAAACATGGACCCTCACTTCAAACTTCAACAGGTAACCTATCTTTATAGTTGGAGGGCAGACTGTAGACCTGGTTTCCACAGCTATATTATATAGGAATTCATCCCTAATCTGGGGCATATACATGACTAAATCCACACCTATAGGAGGAAGCTTACCTCCTATTAATTTCTTACTGGTAATGATTTCATAGGGGATTATTAAGTTAAATCTAACCCTCTTGTAATCTGCGTCCTCCAAATCCCAGACCTGGAGGGTATTTTTAATCATATATCCAGGCTTAAAATGGATTTTTTTGAATTTACCCTCTCCAATATATTTAATTATATTGTTGAAATAATATGTCTGCATATATTGGGAGAAGACCTTATCAGCCAGTATAGGGGTCTTTTCAAAAAGGCTTTTTTCTCCTTGGATGCTAACAAAACTTAGGACAATGGTGGATCCCTCTATGGGGACATCTTCCGTCTTTAGGATTAACATGCCCTCAAATAGCTCATAATTTGTCCTAGGTTGCAAAACCCCATTAATATATAAACTATAATAGGAGACCTCTTGAGGACTTAAGATTCCACGGCTTCCATCCTTCTCTATTTCATCGGCATTTGTATAGATCCGCTTCTTGCCATCGGATAGGGCATAGTAATGGTATATATCAGCCTTTAACACACTCACCACCCCATATAGATTAAGGATGTGCAGAGCACATCCTCTTATTAAAGATAGCCTTATGCAGATAGCAGCTAGTTATTTTAAGTTCCTACCGTGGTTGTATTTTCTGCTTCTGGTAGGAAGTTGTTGACTACTAGGACAATAGTAGTTCCTTCAGGAATATCTGCAGCATCTTGAACCACTACTTCTGTAGTATCTACAGTGAACAGGTCGTCTTGCTGTAAAACTCCATTGACAAAGAGTAAATAATATCCATTATCTGGATTTACTAGAGTTATATCTGTTACTGGTGCATCGGTATCATCCACAAAGGAGTTAGCTGGTATAGTTAATTCACCAGTATCAGGATCTACATCATCTGGGTTTAACTCATAGAAATATCTCAAAATATTAGGTTGTAGGGTAACGGTGGTATCAACTTCCACATCTACTACAAGCTTAAACAACCTTGCCATAAAATTTCCCCCTATTTAAATTATTTTAATAGAAATGATCTTTATATAATCAATATATTAGACAAGCTCACTTTTGTTACAATAATTACCAATAAATAGGGAAAATTTCCATAATAAATACTGGAATATAAAAAGCCCTACTTTTTATAGTAGGGCTAATTTGTGGACTTACTTCAATTTTTCATTGATAAATTCTTCAATGACTTCTTCATGGTTTGGGCTTCCGTATTTTACATCGCTATAGGCAAAGACACACTCATCCACATCTAATTCTTGGATTAATTCTGCTAATTTATCCTGGGAGTAAATAGGTATACCATCAGGATATAACCTTCCAGCCAGTTCAGCGGGATATTTTCTATTATCAAAGTTAATTTTTTGTCAAGTTTTCATTAAAAAGGTCCTTGTAGATGATGGTTAGGGCTCCTGCAGTAGTCCTTTGGGCTAGGGGGAGGCCACATCTGGCTATACGGTAGAATCTTTCTTCTTCATCTTTTATATCCTTAAAGTGTTTATAGATTCTTATGGCAACTCTGGCATTGAACCTAATATAATCTTCCATGGAGTCTAGGATGTAGGTTCCCTTATCAACCTTAAACTCCTTCATATAATCATAGGTCCTTTTAATATAGTTTTCATACTGCCTATGATTATCCAACAGCCTAATATTGGCATGCTGGGGTACGGTCATATCCTGGATTAGGTGGAGGGCAGCTCCTATATAAAACATGGATTTTTTAACCTTTTCCTTCTTCCAATATCCTAAAGCTTCCTCATAATACTCTAGGCAGAGTTCTAGGGCGTCCTTCCTGCCGTATAAACCCTTTTTCTTAAAGGGATTATAAAAATGGTTAGAACTCCTATAATCTTGATCAGCCCATACGGCCCCTTCATTGATATCCTTAATAAATTTCTTGAAGAATTCATATTCCCTATAATACTTATCATTTTTTAGGATTAGTAAAGCCTGCTGGTTTAAAAATTTATGAACTTCACATTGGGTTTTTATTATCAACTTTTTAAAGGGGTTGGTAATGCTAAAGATAGTATTTAGGACCTTATTATAGCTAGCTTCAAATTGTTCCATCCTATCACCCTTTTAACTTATTAGATTTAGTATCTGTATTTTTTCGTTTTTTACACTAGGCTGACTTAAATTTGTAGGATATAAATATCTTACTTTGATTTTTTTGAATAATATTTCCTATATTTGTAAGAATAATTACTGGAGGTGTATTTATGAGCTACAACTTAAGTCAAAAGGAAAGGTTACTATTAGAAGACCAAAAAAGTCATGAGGAAGTATGTATAAAGAAGTATACTGAGTATGCTCAAAAGGCCCAATGTCCCCAATTAAAACAGTTATTACAAACTTATGCCCAGGAGGAGCAGCAACATCTAAATACCATCAACCAACTATTGGCGGGACAAATACCTAGCATGAATCAGCAGGGCTCACAGCAAGGCCAGCAAAGCCAACAGGGTTCCCAACAAAGTCAGCAGAATATGCAAGGACAGCAAAATCAGTCATCTAACCAGGGATACAATCAGCAAGATGCCATGCTGTGCAGCGACTTGCTGATGACGGAAAAATACGTATCAGGGACATACGATACGGCCATCTTTGAATTTAGAAATCCACAAATCAGACAGGTACTTAATCACATCCAAAAAGAAGAGCAGCAACACGGCGAAGGTATCTTCAACTATATGCAGAGTAAGGGTATGTATAACGTCAAATAGGAGGAAGACCAGGATTTATTCAATTAATGAATAATCCTGGTCTATTCTTTTTACATAATCCTTATCTATTTTTTTTGAAGCCTAATTCTTTTTCCAACTACCGGATTATAAATTTGAACTTTTAGAAATTTAGAAAAATTATCTTTATAGAAATGGTAAAATCTAATATCCTCATTGTAAGGGGGGATAGCCATGTTTTTAAAGGACATATCTTTATCTAGAAAACAGGCCGAAATACTCCTTGCTGCAGTCACCCTATCCAGGAGTATATCCTTTGTGATGACTAAGATCGGCCTAAGGGAGTTGGATAGGTTTACCCTGTTAGGATATAGATTTACCTTGGCCTTTATACTACTCCTGCCCCTTGCTTGGAGGAAGCTAAGGGGAATAGATAGGAAAAC
>JAAYLY010000074.1 GCA_012521625.1 Tissierellia bacterium
ACTTAAGCCATGAAGCAGACGTATACTTTGTGGCCACTGTTCAGGAGGAGGTAAGTATGGCTGGGGCACTAACTGCCACCTATAAGATCAATCCTGATATTGGAATTGCAGTAGATGTAGGATTTGGTACCACTCCTGAATTGGATAAGGCTGATACCTTAGAGCTAGGCAAGGGACCTGGTATCACCCTAGGGGGGAATATCCACCCAGGCCTTAGGAAGAAGCTGGTAGAAACTGCTAAGGAATATAACATACCCCATCAGATGGAGATTACCGTAGGTCCAACGGGAACAGATGCTAGGGCTATGCAGATTACTAGGGAAGGGGTTCCATCTTTAGTCCTATCTATCCCCTTGAGATATATGCATACTTCCGTTGAAGTGGTTGATATGGATGATATAAGGAATACTGGAAAGTTATTGGCTTTCTTCATTAAGGAAATATCCAAAGACATTTTGGAGGGATTACTATGTTATTAAAGAGGTTAACGGAGGCAAATGGTGTATCCGGCAACGAAAAGGAAGTAAGGGATATAATAATCTCAGAAATAAAGGATTACTGCACTAGCTTAAGGGTAGATAGATTGGGTAATATCATCGCCTATAAGGGAGGAAAGCCAAACTCGAAGAAGATCATGGTTACAGCCCATATGGATGAAGTTGGATTAATGGTTAGGGATATAGATTCATCAGGCTTAATTAAATTCCTACCAGTTGGAGGGATAGATAAGAGGATCCTAGTATCCAAAACCGTCCTTATAGGTAAGGATAGGATACCGGGAGTAATAGGGGCCAAGCCAATACACCTACAAAAGCGTAACGAATGGTCCAACGCCCTAGATATAAAGGAATTATATATAGACATAGGGGCTAAATCTAAGGAAGATGCTGAAAAGTATGTTAGCATAGGCGACTATATAGCCTTTGACAGCCAATATGTTGAGTTTGGAGATAGGTTAGTAAAGGCCAAGGCCTTGGATAATAGGGTAGGATGTGCTATACTAATCGACCTAATTAAGAAGGTGGAGGATGTAAGCTTTTATGCTGTCTTTACGGTTATGGAGGAGTTGGGTCTAGTAGGGGCAGGTCCGGCTGCCTATGCAGTGGATCCAGATATATCCATAATCTTAGAAGGTACCCTTTGCTATGATATGCCTAAGGTGGATAGCCACCAAATACCTACATACATAGGTAAGGGTCCCGCTATTTCCTTAGTAGATAGGACTACAGTTTATAATAGAAAGCTAAGGGAAAGGGTAGTGGCAGTAGCTGAAAAGGAGAATATACCCTATCAATTCAGGAAGACCAGCATGGGGGGTAATGATTCTGGCAAGATCCATATAGCCAGGGAGGGTTCTTTAACAACCACCATCTCGGTGCCATGTAGAAACATCCATTCAGCCGTTTCTGTAGCCAGCTTAGAGGATTATGAGAATACTTATAAATTGGTAGAGGCTGTTTTAACTGATTTAAATGAGGAGGGGTACGATGAGCTTCAATAGTCAATTACTTAGTAAATTAGTAGAAATATATGGTCCATCCAGCAATGAGGGAAGGATTAGGGACTTTATCAGGGAAGAGATTAAGGACTATGTAGATGAAATAAGGGTAGATGCCTTGGGTAACCTTATAGCCAGGAAGAAGGGTGAGGGTAAAAGGGTTATGATCTCTGCCCATATGGATCAAATCGGTATGATGGTAACGGATATTGACGAAAAGGGCTTTTTAAGGTTTACCAATATAGGGGGTATATCTCCCATTTATTCCTACGGCCAGCAGGTAATCTTTGAAAATGGCACAGTTGGAGCCATCTTTTGTGAGCCGGTAGAGGATCCATCTAAGATTAAACTAGAAAACATGTATATTGACATCGGGGCCTTTTCAAAGGAAGAAGCTGAAAAGAAAGTTAGTATCGGAGATATATGTGTATATAAGGGCCATTTCTCTGAAAACGAAAATGTAGTTTTTACCCCCTATTTAGACGACAGGGTAGGCTGCTTCATAGCTATTGAGGCCATAAAAGAAATAAGAGAGCCTAAGAACGATTTATATTTCGTATTCTCAGTACAGGAGGAAGTAGGCCTTAGGGGGGCTAGGACTGCAGCCTTTGCCATAGAGCCTGATATAGGGATTTCCATAGATGTTACATCCCATGGTGATACTCCAAAGGCTAAGAGATTTGCCGTAGGCCTAAACAAGGGGGCAGCCATAAAGGTTAAGGACAGATCCATTATCGTTCATCCTTATATCCGAGAAACCCTTGTAAAGCTAGCTAAGGAAAAGGAAATACCATATCAAATGGAAATATTAGAATTCGGCGGAACTGACTCAGGAGCCATCCACCTAAGTAAGGAAGGGGTACCTTCTGGTGTAATTTCAGTACCAACTAGATATGTTCACTCTCCAGTTGAGATGGCATCTAAAATTGACATTAACAACTGTACTAAGTTATTGGTAGAATTCCTAAATACAGAGTTTGATATCTAGTTCTTTAGATATTAGATCTTTATAGATTTTATATTTTTATATATTAAATCTTCATAGGAAGAACAATATACATGCATACTAAGCTATATAAGGAAATAAGAGAATTAGTTCATCGGAAATGAATAAGAGATAAAAAGCTAAAGGTGCGAGTCGTAAACTTTCGGTTCGCACCTTTTATTATTTACACTACTCCAAATCATTAGCAAAGCTTCTTAAAGATTATACTTTTTGCATTTATGGAAAGTGGACTATTTAAAATCTTATATCTATATTAATAAATATAAAAAAACATTATATATCTTAGAATCATAATAAAACATCAAGTCAATAAATCAACATTAAAGCTTATGCCTATATTATTTTACAATAGACAAATCATTTCTAAATCTTACAATAATAACCCTCTAAATGTTAAATATTGCATATATTTGTCAGAAAAAAGTTCAATTTTTTCAACGGATTTCCCTACCGAAATACAGAAATCATGATACAATAGTTTAGGAAGGGGGAGTGGTTATGTTAGATACTACTTATGAATATTCCATATCAGAAGTAGCTGAGATAACAGGATTTGCTCCTCATGTTCTTAGGTATTATGAGAAGGAATTTGATATAGAAGTGCCAAGAAAGGATTCTAACCACAGGTATTATACCTATAAGGAAATAGAATTGCTTCAATACATAAAGGAGTTAAAGGAAAAGGGCTTTGGAAATAAGCAGATCAAGATGATTATCAATTCTCCCGAAACCATATTTCCTGAAGAGACAAGCCTGGATATTAGGACTAGTACTGCAATAGAGCCGAAGGAAATTGCCAATGAAATTTCCAACTTGCTTGAGGACAGATTTTTTGAAAGGCTTACTAATTATTTAGATGAAAGGCAGCATGATACGACGGATTTAGTTGAAAAATTGAAGGAAGAGATAGTTGCCCTAAGGCAGGAAATCAATTCTAAAGAACATGATGTGCTAATCTGTGAAAATGCAAAACTCAGGATGAAGGTTAAGGAAAAGGCCTATGAAAACGTTAAGCTAAAAGAGGAAATAGCTAGGCTTAAGAATGAGAATAAGGGCTTCTTTAAAAGGCTTTTTAAAAGGGATTAATTTATATAAATATTGATGATACTAAGGGTAGCGTATGCTGCTCTTTTATTATTTCTATGGTATAATATAGTTTATATGTAATTAAAATTTTAATGAGATTCTGTTATAATATTTTTATCCAATTAGAAAGTGAGGAGAATTTCCATAGATGAAGAAATATCTAATTAAGACCTTCGGTTGTCAAATGAATGAACATGATTCTGAAAAGATTTCATGGATTTTAGAAAGTATAGGCTATGAGCAAGCCGAAAGTCAAGAGGAAGCAGACATAATAATTTTTAACACCTGCGCAGTAAGGAAGAGCGCTGAAGACAGGGTTCTGGGCCAGATTGGAGAGCTAAAGGCCCTAAAGAGGGAAAAACCAGATCTTATCCTATCCATCTGCGGCTGCATGATGCAGAGGGAGGATATAGTTGAATATATAACTAGCAAGCATAAGCACGTGGATATTATCTTTGGAACTAACAATATCCATAAATTACCACAATTAATCAATCGATATGAGAAGACAGGTCAAACTGTGGTAGATATAGTAGAAGAAAATAGGGAAATAGATGAAAGCATAGAAGCTAACCGTAAATATAGCTTCAAATCCTTTGTAAATATCATGTATGGCTGTGATAACTTCTGTACCTACTGTATAGTACCCTATACTAGGGGGAGGGAGAGAAGTAGGGAGCCGGAAAATATAATTGCTGAGATTGAAAAATTGGCAAGTACTGGCTGTAAGGAAGTTACCCTCTTAGGTCAAAATGTTAACTCCTATGGTAAGACCTTAGATAGGGACTATAGCTTTGCTAATTTAATTGAAGATATACACAAGATAGACGGTATCAAGAGGATTAGGTTTATGACCTCCCACCCTAAGGATATATCCGATGACTTAATAAAGCTATATGGAAAACTTGACAAACTATGCGATCACTTGCACCTGCCGGTCCAATCAGGCAGCAATAAGATCCTAAAGGCCATGAACAGGAAGTATACAAGGGAGGACTATTTAAAGATTATAGATAGGGTAAGGGCTGTAAATCCAGATATCAGCATTACTACCGATATTATAGTAGGCTTCCCTGGTGAGACGGAAGAGGACTTTGAAGATACCCTAGATCTTGTAAGGAAGGTTGGCTTTGACTCAGCCTTTACATTCCTTTATTCTGTAAGGGAGGGTACACCGGCTGCTAAGATGGAAGACCAAATAGATATGGAAGTAAAGAATGATAGATTCCAAAGGCTAATGGAGGTACTTCATCCCTTCGGCCTAGAGTTTAACAAGAAATACCTAGGTAAAGAAGTGGAAATCCTAGTGGAGGAAGTAAGCAAGAATAATGAAAAGGTCCTAACTGGTAGGACTACTAGCGGAAAGTTAGTCCACTTTGAAGGGGATAAGAGCTTAATAGGAGAATTAGTAGATGTTAAGATTACAAAGGCTAAGACCTTTACCCTTGAAGGTGAACTGGTTAAGTAATTGAAGGAGGTATGGATTTGAGTAAACTAACCCCTATGATGCAGCAGTATATGTCCATTAAGGAGAAGTACGAGGATTCCATACTCTTCTTTAGATTAGGCGACTTCTATGAGATGTTTTTCGATGATGCAATTATAGCCTCTAAAGAGTTGGAGATAACCCTAACCCAGAGGGATTGCGGCCTAGATGAGCGGGCACCTATGTGTGGTGTCCCCCACCATGTGGCCGATGTCTATATATCCAAGCTGGTTTCCAAGGGTTATAAGGTGGCCATATGTGAGCAATTAGAGGACCCTTCCCAGGCTAAGGGGATTGTCAAAAGGGATGTAATAAGGGTGGTTACCCCTGGTACCATTACCGATACCAAGGTCTTAGATGAAAAGAGGAATAATTACCTAGTCTCCATCTATTTAGACGACTTTGGGGTAGGCATCACCTATGGTGATAACTCTACTGGAGAAATGTATACTACTGAGTTTTCCGGCAGCCTTGAAAATAATTATAGGTTCGTCATAGATGAACTAGGCAAGATCCTTCCTTCTGAGATCATCTGTAATGAGTTCTTTATGAGGAATAAGAAATTTATCAATATGATAAAGAATAAGATTAATCCCTTTATCAATAGTTTTGAAAACGTAAAAGCCCTGGAAGATAGCCATAAGGAGAGGATCCTAGAGTTATTTAAGGGTAAGTCCCTAGAGGATTTAAAGATTCATGACAAGGTCTACTCCATCTTAGCTACCAGCAAGTTAATAGATTACCTGTTTACCACCCAGAAGAATTCTTTAGACCATATGAACAGCCTAATCTACTATGAGCCTAGGGACTATATGATTTTAGATATAAATACAAGGATCAATCTAGAACTTAATGAAACTATAAGGTCTAGGAATAAGAAGGGGGCCCTAATCTACACCCTAGATAAGACTTCTACAGCCATGGGGGGCAGGCTTTTAAAGAATTGGCTAGAACAGCCCCTACTTAACATCAAGAAGATTAACTATAGGTTGGACCTGGTAGAATATTTCTATAACAACATCATCTTTATGGATGAGGTAAGGGACCATTTAAAATCCATCTACGATATAGAAAGGCTTGCCAGTAAAATCTCTAGCGGTAATTGTAATGCTAGGGATTTGGTCTCCTTGAAAAACTCCATTTCAGTTCTGCCTAGTTTAAGGGCCTTGTTGATAAGTGCAGATAATAAAAGCCTTAAGGATTTAGCTGGTAGGTTGGACCCCTTGGAGGATATATATGATATAATTGAAAGGTCAATTGTAGATGACCCCCCTATAACAGTTAAGGAAGGCGGTTTAATTAAGGAAGGTTTTGATAAGGACTTAGATGAGATTAGGGAAGGTAGTATTAAGGGGAAGGAATGGCTGGCTAATTTAGAAGTTAAGGAGAGGGAAAAGACCGGAATTAAGAATTTAAAGATCGGCTTTAATAAGGTGGTAGGCTATTATATAGAGGTGACCAAGGCCAATACCCACCTGGTACCTGATTACTTCATTAGGAAGCAGACCCTTACTAATTCGGAAAGATATTTTACTGAGGAATTAAAGGCCATGGAGCTAAAGATCCTAGGCTCCCAAGAAAAGTCCTTACAGATGGAATATGAAATTTTCCAATCTATCAGGGAAAGGATTAAATGGGAGATAAACCGGGTACAAAATACTAGTAAAATAATTTCAGTTTTAGACGTTTTAGTATCCTATGCCAAGGTGGCCAAGAGCAATAACTATGTAAGGCCTAGGTTGAATAATAAGGGATATATCAATATCCAGGGAGGGAGACACCCAGTTGTAGAAAATACCATAGATGACAACCAATTTGTTCCCAACGATACTAAGATGGATCTAAATGAGAATATGATCCACATCATCACAGGGCCCAACATGGCTGGTAAATCCACCTATATGAGGCAGGTGGCCATAATCAACCTAATGGCCCAGATTGGCTCCTTCGTTCCGGCTGAATCGGCGGATATAGCCATTGTAGATAGGATCTTTACAAGGATTGGAGCTTCTGACAACCTGTCTGAAGGGGAAAGTACCTTCATGGTGGAGATGAATGAGGTTGCCAATATTATAAGGGATGCTACTAGAAACAGCCTGATAATCTTAGATGAAGTGGGTAGGGGGACAAGCACCTACGACGGCTTAAGTATTGCCTGGGCTATTATAGAATATATAGCTACCAATATTAAGGCTAAGACCCTGTTCGCAACCCACTACCATGAGCTTACCCAGCTGGAGGAGAAATTCTCTAACGTTAAGAATATGACCATCCTGGCTGAGGAAAAGGGCCATGATGTAGTCTTCTTAAGGAAGGTAGTAGCGGGTAGCACCAATAAATCCTACGGTATCCAGGTGGCAAGGCTGGCTGGTATTAATAATGATATAATCTCAAGGGCCCAGGAGATACTAACTATTATTGAAGGTTCCCATGAGATCAATTTAGAAGGTGAAGCTAAATCTAAATTTAAGGATAAGCAGCTAGACCTTTATAACTATAAGAAGGACTACTTCCTAGATAGGATAATCAATATAGATATAGATAATATAACACCTATAGAGGCCTTATCCCTATTAAATCAGCTAATTGAAGATGCCAAGAGTCTGAAGGAGAATAGATAATGGGTAAAATAAGACTATTAGACGATTTAACCATAAAGAAGATAGCTGCAGGGGAGGTCATTGAAAGGCCTGCCTCTGTAGTTAAGGAAATGGTGGAAAATTCCATAGATGCCAAGGCGGACAGCATAACCATAGAAATAAAGAAGGGTGGAAAAAGCTATATTAGAATTACCGATAATGGTGATGGGATGGAGAAGGAAGACTTATCCATAGCCTTTATGAAGCATTCCACCTCCAAATTAAGGACCATAGAGGACCTCTTTAGTATTATGTCCCTTGGCTTTAGGGGGGAGGCCTTATCAAGTATCGCCAGTGTTGCTAAGGTGGAGGTCTTAACCAAGACTGAAAACTCCGATGTTGGCTGGCAGGCCTTTGTAGAGGATGGAGAGATCCAATCTATGGATATAGTGGGCACCCCTAAGGGGACTACCATGATAGTAAGAGACCTCTTCTATAACCTACCTGTAAGGAAGAAGTTTTTAAAAAGCGACCTATCTGAAGGAAACTATGTAAGCGATATAGTAAATAAGTTGGCTCTTGGGAATACTAATATTTCCTTTAAATTCATCAGGGATAATAAGACTATCCTTCAAACTTCTAAAAATAACTCCTTGCTAGATAATATCTATAATATTTTAGGCAAGGAAACAGCTAAATCCTTAATCCCTGTAGACTATGAAGATAGTAGGATTAAGTTAAGGGGGTATATTTCCAATAGCAAGCTTTATAGGGGTAATAGGGGCCATCAATATCTATACGTAAATGGCAGGTTCGTCATAAACCATGCCATATCAAAGGTTATTGAAAATCAGTATAAGTCCTTAATTCCCGTAAATAAATTCCCAATTTTTGTCCTTTATATAGAGATAGATCCAAAGGAAATAGATGTAAATATCCATCCTACTAAGCAGGAGATTAAATTTTCCAATAGCGATTTTGTATATGGTAAGATTAGCAATGTGGTTAAAGAATGTCTAATGCCTAGCCTTCAGATTCCCAAGTTTAAAATGGAAGAGGAAGACAAAGAGGAGGAAGAACTTCCTAAACTCTTCCAGATGGATAAGGAAGAGGACCTATACAAACTTCAAAATGTGGTAGTACATGACCTAACCCTGAAGGAGGGTAAGGAGGAAGAATTAAATTTCTTTACAGACGGAAAAGCTCAAGAAGCCTCAGTTGATAATCACCTAGCTAATGAAAAGCTAAATCTAATAGAGGTAGCTATTATAGAAGATGCTGGTGGTGTAGCTGATGATGGTTCTTCAGCTGACCTTTATTGGGACGTAAAGAATAGTAATGATATAGTTGAAAAAACTGACGAAACTACTGATTCTTTCTGCGATTATATGGAAACTGAAGAGGCTGAATCTGAAGAAGGGCTAGATACCTTTTCCGAACTAGACTTCCTCTTAGGTGATTTTGATAATAAGGAAATATCTTCCATGGAAATAAAAGATGATAAAATGGAAGATAATATTATAGAGGAGCAAAGATTTGATGATATCCTACTGGATATTAAGCCTATAGGTAGAATCTTTGATACCTATATCATCGCCGAAAGCAAACTAGAAGAAAAGCTAATCTTTATAGATCAGCATGCTGCCCATGAAAGGATTATGTATGAGAAATATAAGAGGGAATTTATAAATGAAGAGGTCCATGTGCAGATGCTGATGTTTCCAGAGATCATAGAGTTAACGGATACTGAATTAAATTTGGTTAGGGAAAATATGGAAATTTTTAGGGATCTAGGCTTTGATATAGACGAATTTGGGCATAATAGTATAGCACTAAGGGCTGTGCCTATTATCTTTGGTAATCCCAGCTCTAGGGAGCTTTTCTTAGATATATTAGACAATCTAGACATGGGTATAAAGACTAGTTACGATACTAGAGTGGAGAAGATTATGAAGATAGCCTGCACTAATGCTATAAAAAGTGGGGATAATATTAAAGAGGTAGAAATAATGGCCTTAATTGAGGATTTAAAGGCTTGTGAAAATCCTTATACCTGTCCTCACGGAAGACCCACTATTGTGGAGATGAGTAAGAAGGACTTTGAAAAGCAATTTTTAAGGATAATGTAAAAGGACATGTAAAGATGTAGTTAAAGGATGATTTAATGAAGGAAAAACTATTCGTATTAATAGGACCTACTGCTGTTGGTAAAACGGAATTATCTATAGATCTAGCAAAGAGGTTAAATGCCGAGATTATTTCTGCCGACTCTATGCAGATATACAAATACATGGATATAGGAACTGCGAAAATTACAGAGGAGGAGATGGAGGGGGTTCCCCACCACCTTATTGATTTCCTCTATCCAGATGAGGAGTATACCGTATCCGACTACCAAAGGGATGCATCCAGGCTGATTACTGAGATAAACGCAAGAGGAAGGCTTCCTATGGTGGTAGGGGGTACAGGTCTATATATAAACTCCTTAGTCTATGAATTAAACTTTGCTAAGGCTCCCCCTGATGAGGAATATCGGGTTGAGTTAGAGGAGCTGGCTGCAAATCACGGAATTGAATATATACATGATCTACTTTCCAAGGTGGATCCTGAAAGCGCTAAGACCATTAGTAAAAAGGACAAAAAAAGGATAATTAGGGCTTTAGAAGTCTATAAGACTACTGGGAAGACCATGAGTGAGTATAATAAGAACTTTAGAAAGGAAACGGATAAATACGACCTTTGCATGGTTTGTTTAAATATGGATAGGCAGAAGCTTTATGATAGGATAAATATGAGAGTAGACATTATGATTGAAAATGGTCTTATAGACGAAGTTAAGGGTATCCTTCATAAGGGGTATCACAAGGATTTAGTCTCCCTTAAAGGAATTGGTTATAAGGAGATTATAGAATATCTAGATGGTAATCTAACACTAGATGAAGCTATAGAAAAGATTAAGAAGGGCAGCAGGAATTATGCTAAGAGGCAGCTGACCTGGTTTAGAAGGGATAAGAGGATCAAATGGGTTAACAAGGATGACTTTGATGATTTTCATCAACTAAGTCAGTATGTTTATGATTATGTAATAAGTACATTATATAAATAAG
>JAAYLY010000075.1 GCA_012521625.1 Tissierellia bacterium
AGGCAACCGGCCGAAGCCGGTTGCCTATAAAATAAGGATGGCTATTATTTTAACCAATACCCCCTAATACAACTCCTGCTATATATACTATTATGGTAACGCCGCAGAATACATATTTGGTCATAGGTTCGAACCAGCCACCGATTTCGCCAGTTCTTCCCTTTTGTATTTCTTTCTTTGCAAAGTCGGTTCCAAATAGCCAGTAAAGCATAATAGCTGCTAAGGCTGCACCTACTGGATTTATATAGATTGAAACGATATCCATCCATTCTCCCACTATACCCTGGATTAATAAACTAACCACTAATCCTATTACTCCTATAGTAAGGCTGGCTTTAGTCCTTGAGAACTTAAATTCATCTTGTAAAGCTGCGATGGAAGTCTCATATAGGTTTACTATAGAGGTAATGGCCGCAAAGGTAACTGCAACGAAGAACACTATGGCCACAATGGATCCACCTGGCATATTCTTAAAGAGATTTGGTAGATGGATAAATAAAAGTCCTGGTCCTCCCTGGGATAATTGACTACCTGTAGTTGCCATGGCTGGAATTATTACGAAGGCTGCTAGTATGGATGCTAGGGTATCGAAGATAGTAACTATCCTAGCATTATATAGTATATCTTCCTCATCCTTCAAGTAGGAGCCGTAGATTACTGTACCACTTCCACCTAAGGATAGGGAGAAGAAGGCCTGACCTAAGGCAAAAATCCAGACTATAGGGTCTGCTAAGCCCTTAGGATCGAAGGTAAAGATGTATTTATATCCATCTGATGCTCCTGGTAGGGTAGCTATATAAATAGCTAAGCATACGAATAATAAGAAAAATAATGGCATCATTACTTTATTTACTTTTTCAATTCCCTTTGAGATACCAGCATTCATAATGAAGAAGGTTAACAAGATGGTGATTATAACCCAGATGGTGTTACCAAATGAGGAGGCCATTTGTCCAAAGGCAGCTCCAAAATCATCGATGGTAGCTGGTGCTAGGGTTGAGCCTGTAAATGTTCCTACGGTATACTTTAGGATCCAGCTGATAACCACCGTATAACCTATGGCTAGCAGTAAGCTTGCAAAGGTGGGTATAAAGCCTAAGGCCCTACCAACTTTTTCTTCCCTTCCACTATACTTCATGGCGTTGGCAAAGGCCCCAATGGGACCACTCTTATTGGCCCTTCCTAAGGCCATCTCGCTAAATACGCCAGTATAACCGATTAGTAATACGAAGAAGAGATAGGGTAGGATAAAGGTTCCACCACCATATAGGGATACCCTAGTGGGGAAAAGCCAGATGTTACCCATACCAACAGATGAACCTACGCAAGCTAATATAAAGCCCCAACGATCGGTAAAACTGTCTCTACCCGTGCTGTCTATGCTTACTTGATTCTTATTAGTCATGATCTCACCTCTTTATATATTATTTAGTAGCTTAAGGCTACTTACAAGGCCTAATTTATCAAAGTCATTATCCATAATATCATGATGGTTACATAATTGACAGCACTACCTACTTGACGGACTATTTTGAAAATATTTTATATGACTTTGGGATTTCTCCCAAAGTCATATAATTATCCTATTCAACAGGTTCTAGGTGGGCTTGGAAGTGGCGTAGGACTGGAGGCTCCCAAGTTATCCTATATCCCTTAACCTCTGAAGCCCTTTCCTTAATGGCTATTAGGGCATCTACTACTATATCCAGGTGAGCTTGGGTGTAGACCCTTCTTGGAACTGCAAGTCTGGTGAATTCGAATTCTGCCTGTAATTGTTCTCCCGTATCTGGGTCATTTCCTAGCATGTAGGAACCTATATCACATGTTCTTATTCCAGCTTCCTTATATAGTTCAACAGCTAGTGCTTGGCCTGGGAACTCATTATATGGGATATGTGGGAACATGGCCTTTGCATCGATGAATACCCCATGGCCCCCTACTGGTGCCTGATAGGCTATGCCCGCTTCATCTAATTTAGCAGCTATATATTCTAACTGACCTATCCTATATCTTAGGTAATCTTCATCTAGACCTTCATATAGGCCTACGGCTAGTGCTTCAAGGTCCCTACCTGAAAGTCCCCCATAAGTTGTAAAGCCTTCAAAGGAGATGGTGTTGCCCTTAACTTTTTGATATAGCTCCTCATCTTCCTTAATGCCCACAAGGCCACCCATATTAACTATGGCATCCTTCTTAGCGCTCATGGTAAACATATCCGCATAGCTGAACATCTCCCTAACTATATCCTTAATGGCCCAGTCCTTGAATTCTTCCTCCCTTTGTTTTACGAAGAAGGCGTTTTCTGCATACCTTGCAGCATCTATACATAGTGGAATGCCGTACTTCTTACATACAGCAGATACGTCCCTCATATTTTGAACGGATACTGGCTGGCCACCTGCTGAGTTGTTGGTTATGGTCATAACTACCAGGGCTATATTTTCCTTACCGTACTCATTGATCAGCTTTTCTAATTTTTCCACGTCCATATTACCTTTAAATGGGGCCCTTAGGGTAGGATCCTTGGCTTCTTCTACAACACAGTCTATAGCCCTGGCACCTGCTAATTCCACATGGGCCCTAGTAGTATCGAAGAACATATTGGAGATGGCATACTTTCCAGATCCCATCAATAGGCCGAACAATACCTTTTCAGCAGCACGCCCTTGGTGTACTGGCTGGATAAACTTATAGCCGAAGATATCTTGTCCTGCTTCTAAAAGCTTAAAGTAGCTCTTTCCACCAGCGTAGGCTTCGTCCCCCCTCATAACCCCTGACCATTGCTTGTCACTCATAGCACCGGTACCACTGTCGGTTAGAAGGTCGATGAAAACGTCTTCCCCTTTTAAATTAAAAAGGTTGTACTTGGCCTCCTTGATCTTTTCTTCCCTTTCCTCACGACTGAGCATCTTAATAGGTTCAACCATCTTAATCCTAAAGGGTTCAGCAACATATTTAATAGCCATATAAATCCTCCTTTTAATATTCTGAAAGTTCTATCCTGCTTTTAATATATCATACTGAATATTTTTTATCAATATGTTATTTATTTTTTATTAATTTTTGTTTTTTAATATAAAATCAAAGTAATATAAGGTATATTTGAGAATATTTTCTCATCCTAATAGGAAATATTGTTAGATTTTTGTTCTGTTGATAAAATTTTATTATTATCTTATAATGGGGTTGAAAACATTTACACTGGAGGACCAAAATGGGAAAAGATATTATGTTATATTATATGAAACTAGTGGAGTTTTTAGGTGTGGTCCTAGGACCTTCCTATGAAATCGTCCTATACGACTTAAGGAGGGAGGATAAATCCATCATCGCCATAGCCAATGGCCACATAAGCGGTAGAAGTGTGGGTGCCCCTCTTACTGAATCGGCCTTAAGGTCCATAGTTAAGAAGGAATATGAGGAAGTGGACTATAAGGCCAATTTCAACAGCGTTTTAAGGGAAAATCAGCTCCTCCGCTCCTCCACCCTCTATATAAAGGATGGAAAGGATAATTTGATTGGCCTCTTATGTATCAATTTTGACGACAGGGGTTTTAGGGAGTTGACGGATAAACTGATGAGCTTAATCCATCCCGATGAACTAATAAGTAAGAACACCTTTGAGCAAATGGAGGATATAATCTATTCAGAGGAATCCGATAGTATAGGAGCTAGCATTGAGGAGGTAGCAGAAAATGCCATTAGGAGGGTAATTAAAGATAGCTCCATACCCTTAGACCGTTTAACTAAGGATGAAAAGATGGAGATCGTAAAGGCCTTGGACGAAAAGGGTATCTTTATGCTTAAGGGGGCAGTACCCCTGGTAGCAAAGTTATTACACAGCTCAGAAGCTACTATCTATAGGTACTTAAGTAATATAAAGTAAAAAGGGACCAGCCGGTCCCTTTTTTATTGATGATAAACTATAATAATGGAGGTTTTTTTCTTATATAAATGATTTCTTCTACATATTAAGGATTTCTTCTGCATATTAAGGATTTCTTCTATACTTATGATTCTATTTTTAGTATCTTAATCTTTTCTATAATATCTTAATCTCCATCTATATGATTTATATAACCCTTCTGTATGGGATATCTTTATTTAAACCTAATATATCATCTATATTTTTAAGAAGGCCCTTTACATCCTCCAGAGTATAGTCTGCCATATGGCCAATTCTAAAGGTCTTATCCCTTAGGTCTCCATAGCCGTTGGAGATTTGATAGCCCCTTTCTCCTAATCTTGCGTTTAGAAGTTCTATATCGATATTCCTAGTATTTTTTATAGTAGTTACCGTATTAGATGCATATTCTAATTTAGCTGGCAGTAGTTGGAAGTGTTCCATGGCCCATCTTCTTACATACTCTGCCATTTCCCTATGTCTTGCAAATCTTTCCTCCAAACCTTCTTCTAGGATTTTATCCAGCTGATAATCCATGGCGTACATAAGGAGGATGTTGGGGGTAGAGTGGTATTGATAATCCAACTCCTCTACACATTCATAGATCTTTAACAGGTCTAGATATATGCCCCTATACTTTACCTTCTTAGCTGCCTCTACAGCCTTTTCTGAGATGCTGGCTATGGCCATTCCTGGAGGAAGTCCAAGGCATTTTTGGGTAGATGCAATACAAAGGTCGATACCTAAACGGTCTACCTCGACCTTGATACCTCCTACTGAGCTGACTCCATCTAAGCACCATACCACCTCAGGATATTTCCTTAAAACCTCTCCAATCTCCTCTATGGGATTAGTAACTCCAGTGGCAGTTTCATTATGGGTTATGGTTACTAAGTCATATTTTCCAGTAGAAAGGACCTTATCTACTAATTCAGCCCTTACCACCTGGCCAGCTGGCACCTTAAATAGGTCAGCTTCCACATTGTTGCTGATGGCCATCTTATACCACAGATCTCCAAAATAGCCAGATGAAAATACTGCTGCCCTCTTTCTTGTACAGGACCTGATGGCACCCTCCATCAAACCTGAACCAGATGAAGTGGAAAGTAAGATTTGATCCTCTGTATATAAAAGCTGTTGTAACTTCCTACTTATGCCCCTTTGTAGATCAGAGGCGGTTTTAGTCCTATGTCCTATTATTGCTTTTGTCATCTGCTCCAACACATCTTCCTTAACATCAACCGGACCTGGGATAAACAATCTCTTGTGCATTTGATGCGCCTCCTTTTTTAATTTAATACAGAAAAGTCTTCTTAATATAAAAAAGCCCTTCGTCCACTAAATTGGGACGAAAGACTTTCTCTTCCGTGTTACCACCCAAATTGATCATAGGAATAGGGTATAAGGCTATATAATAAATAAAGCCTTCCATCCCTTATTAAAAGGGACGAAAGGCTAAAGCTTCCGCGTTACCACCCTAGTTGATCCAATGATCCACTCTTAACAGGATAACGGCTGTAAACCGTAATGCTTTTGGGCATAACCTCCGAGGTAGCTTAGATAAAGCTTAAGACCTACTTCCACCAAACGTAGGCTCTCTAGACTTAAGACATTTATCATTTTCCTCTTCATGGGTTTTAGGAATTTTTTACTTATTTATCTCTTATTTTTTTATTTATATCTCTTTTTAGTTCCTATTTTAATCTATACTTTTTATTTATTACTTATATATTATACACACTTTTGCACAATAATGCACTAACTTTTTTATTTTTTTATAAAATTTTTTTGATATTATTCCATTATCTTAGCTAGGAAGTATTGGTCCTTTTCTAGGCCTAAATTAGCTATTAGGTCATTTAAGCTAGATAATTTAACTAGCTTAGTTATTATGGCTAAATCAAAACCTTCCTTCTTATTCTTTATTACTTGCTCATCGGTTAATAACTCCTTGGTCATATCCTCCAGCCTTTCTAAAATATCCCTAGAAGCCTTTGAAATCCTTAGGTAGTACCTACCCATAAGCTCAGAGTTTAAGTTGACCAAGGACTCCTTACCTAAAGGATTACCCTTCCTATAGCTATTTAGGGCGATATCTAAACAATCGGAAAGGACCGCATTGGCCGTTGGATCTTTTCCAGCCCCCGCTCCGTAAAACTTAAGCTCACCCACAAAGTTGCCTGTAAAGGAGATGGAGTTAAAAGCCATATTTACATTGGCAAAGTAATTATTATTCTTTACAATAGTAGGTTGGACTATGGCCGTAAAGCCGTTGTAGACCCTCTTGGCTTCTGCTATCAGCTTAATGGTGGAATCCATCTTCTTAATATTTTCCACATCTAGTTTGCTAATGTTGGAGATACCATAGAGGATTATATCCTCTTCTTGGATCTTCCCTTGTAAGGCCAGGCTAGCCAAGATCCTAAGCTTTCTTAGGGTATCGTGTCCTTTTACATCTGCCGTTGGGTCTGCCTCTGCATAACCTAACCTTTGGGCTATCTTAAGTACCTCATCATACTCCTTATTTTCATTGACCATCCTGGTCAAGATATAGTTACAGGTACCATTGAGGATACCCTGAACCTGGTCTATCCTATTTAGGGCCAATTGCTCCCTTAAGGGCTTCAAAACTGGTATACCCCCACCTACACTGGCCTCATAGAGGAAGGCCAGGTCTTTTTCGGCAGCCAGCTGGCTAATTTCTTCAAAGTACTTAGATACTACCGCCTTGTTGGCTGTTACTATATGCTTACCTGCCTTTAACCCCCTGGTAATATAGTCATAGGCGGATTCTAGGTCTCCCGTAACCTCCACCAGTATATCTATTTCTTCGTTCCCTAATATATCCTCAAAGTTATCCGTTAATATGATATCCGATAAGTCCACATCCCGCTTTTTATTTATATCCCTTACTAATGCCGTCTTAATCCTAAGGTCTACCCCGGTGGCAGCCTTAAGGTATTCCCTTCTTTCATTGATAATTTCAACAATTCCTCTACCTATTGTACCTAATCCTAGTAATCCTATCTTTACCATCACTTCATCCCCTTAAACCGTTAAATTATTAGATATTGTATCATATTCTTTTAAAAATGCAAATTTATTTTTC
>JAAYLY010000076.1 GCA_012521625.1 Tissierellia bacterium
ATTGCATTGTATTTACTCAACTCCCTCCTCTAATACTGGTTATATCATAAAGGAAGGAATTGTCAAGTAACATTCATCTCCCACTTATAGAAGATGGGAGACTTCTGTTGTTAATTAGGTTAAATCAGAGATGAGGGGTTTTTACTAATTAAACTATATGGATCTTTATACTTTAGGCAATTTAAACATCCATATCAGTTTTAACACTGATTTCAACACCCATCTATTTAATACCAAATAATTCTTTAGTATTCTTCCTGGTCTGCTCTGCCACTTCCTCCACTGGGATGCCCCTTAGTTCAGCTATCTTTTCTGCCACATATCTTACATATTTAGGCTCATTTCGCCTACCCCTATTGGGTTCTGGGGCTAAATATGGGCAGTCGGTTTCTATCAATAGCTTATCTAAGGGCACAGCCTTGGCCACTTCCTTTGCCACCCTGGCATTTTTAAAGGTAACAGGGCCTGCAAGGGATATATAAAAGCCTAGTTTTATATATTCCATGGCCACCTCCTTGCTGGCGGAGAAGCAGTGGAGTACACCCCTTAGGGTTCCATCTTGTTCTTCCTTGATAATATCGTAGGTCTCCTTGGTGGCCTCCCTGGAGTGGATGACTACTGGCAAGTTCAGTTCTTTAGCCAGCTTCAACTGCTCCCTAAACCACTTCCTCTGAATATCTCTTGGGGAGTTGTCGTAGTAGAAGTCTAGGCCAATCTCCCCTATGGCTACCACCTTAGGATGTTTAGCCAGCTTCCTAAATTCCTCCAGGGTCTCTTCCGTTACTTCTTTAGCCGAATGGGGATGGACCCCTATGGTGGCATAGATATTATCATATTTATCGGCTAACTTAAGGGAGTCTATGCTGGATTGTAGGTCAGCCCCGATATTTATTACCAATTCAATATCATTATCCTTCAAAGATTTAATGAGGATATCCCTATCCCCATCAAACCTACTATCGTCTAAATGTGCATGACTATCTATAAACATAATCTCCTCCTAGGATACTACAGCTCCTGACTTTAAGTCTTCTAAGGTTGTTAGTAATGATAGGTTGCCTTCGTCGTCCTCAGCTGCCAGGATCATACCGTTGGATTCTACCCCTCTTAACTTAACAGGCTTTAGGTTTACTATACAGATTACCTTCTTACCTACTAGGTCTTCCGCCTTATACCATTTCTTAATACCTGATACTACCTGACGCTCTTCATCACCTATTTTTAAAGTTAATACTAACAACTTATCCGCCTTTGGATGGTCTTCGCACTCGATTACTTCTGCAACCCTGAATTGACATTTGGCAAAGTCGTCTATTGTAATGAATTCTTGGTCCACTGCTTTGTCTCCTCCTTCTTTCTTCTTGCTTCTTTCATCTATTAGTTTTTGATTTGCTTCGTTTAGTCTCTCTAATTCCTTTTCCACATCTAATCTTGGGAAGATGATCTTACCCTTGTTGACCCTAGTACCGGCAGGTAGTAAGCCCCACTCCTTAGAGTCTTCCCATCTGGCTTGGTCTTCTAAGCCTAGTTGCCTACGGATTTCATCTGATGTCTTATCCATAAAGGGCTTGATTAATACGGATATGATCCTTAAGGATTCTGATAGATTATATAATACCGTATTTAGTCTGTCTACCTTCTGCTCTTTATCTAATACCCATGGCATAGTCTCATCTACATATTTATTGGTCCTTCTTACTAGCTTCCAAATCTCTTCTAGGGATTGGGAGAAGTTGAATTTCTCCATCAATTCCTCTACCCTGCCAGCCACTGTAGTTGCCAGCTCTATTAAAGAATCGTCTACCTCCTCCTTAGCTACCACCTCAGGTATTACTCCATCCCTATACTTACTTACCATGCTGATGGTCCTGCTTACTAGGTTTCCTAGGTCGTTGGCCAGGTCTGAGTTTAACCTTTGTAAGAATTTCTCCCTGGAGAAGGAGCCGTCTTGGCCAAAGGAGAATTCCCTTAATAGGAAGTATTTAAAGGCATCTATTCCATATAGTTCTATTATTGGCTCAGGATAGATGATGTTACCCTTAGACTTGGACATCTTGTCATCGTCGAATAAGATCCAGCCATGGCCAAATACCTGCTTTGGCAGCTCCTCTTCTAAGGCCATTAGGATAGCAGGCCAGATTACAGTGTGGAATCTGACTATCTCCTTACCCACCAGGTGGACGTTGGCTGGCCAGAACTTCTTAAAGTTTTCATCATTTTCTGTTCCATAGCCTAGGGCTGTTATATAGCAGGATAGGGCATCTATCCATACATAGACCACATGCTTAGGATCGAAGGGTACTGGGATACCCCAGTCGAAGGATGTCCTTGATACGCAAAGGTCCTCCAAGCCTTCCTTGATGAAGCTAATCATTTCATTCTTCCTAGATTCTGGCTGGATGAAGTCTGGATTTTCTTCATATAGCTTTAGTAACCTGTCTCCGTATTTGGAAAGTTTGAAGAAGTAGGCTTCCTCTTCCGCCCAGTGGGTTGGCCTTCCACAGTCAGGGCAGTTACCGTCTACTAGCTGGGACTCTGCCCAGAAGGATTCACAGGGCGTACAGTAGTGGCCTTCGTACTTAGACTTATAGATTTCTCCCTTTTCATAAAGCCTTGTAAATATATCTTGTACTACCCTTTCATGATATTCATCAGTAGTCCTGATAAAGACGTCGTAGTCGATCTCCAACATCTTCCATAATTTCTTTATATCAGCTACTATATCGTCTACATATTGCTTTGGAGTCTTATTGGCCTCCTTAGCCTTTTCTTGAATCTTTTGGCCGTGTTCATCGGAACCTGTTACGAAGAATACGTCATAGCCTTGTAGCCTTTTAAACTTCTTTATGGAATCAGCTGCCACTGTGGTGTAGGTATGGCCTATGTGCAAATTATCACTTGGATAGTAGATAGGGGTCGTAAGGTAATAAGTTGGTTTAGCCACTTTATCTCCTCCTCTTATTATTTAAAGTTAGTTCTTTTCATAAGTTTTGGATCCTTATGTCAATCATTAAATTAAGTATAAACTATTGTATGCCCCTTATTAAGTTAAGTATGGACTATTTTTTGCCCCTTATTAAGTTAAGTGCATACTTATGCCTATTATTAAGATAAGTATGGGCAAAGTAAAATTATATAAGGCAAAAATCATAAAAAAAGCCCACATCTCCATTTAGAGACGAAGGCATACTCCGTGTTACCACTCTAATTTATTTAAACCTCACGATTTAAATCTCACTAGGTTTCTAACAACCTTACATTTTAACGGATGCAGCCGTTACAGCCTACTATTCTTCAGCTGTAAATTTCAGGGGCCATGTTCGATTATACCTATACGCTGGTTCCCACCCTACCCAGCTCTCTTGGGTATAGTATATAATCTACTCTTCCCATCATCAATTTTACCTTATATTTTTACCTTATATAAAGAAGCCTTTCTTTATATTATGCTTAGTTAATTAGATATTATAAGTCATATTGAATTTTTTGTCAATTAAACTTGTCCTTATGAATTCAACAAGCCTGCAGGCATTTTAGTTTAGAAAGCTGGTGAATATTTTAATAATTATTGAATAAAATATCCTTTAATGGTAACTAATAACTTTAGGCCTATTCTTTCTAAGAATTGCGGGATGTTGTCTGAATATTCCGGATATGCCAGCAAAAATTTGACAAATATATTTTTTTAGAATATACTACTACAGTAATTAAAAACAGTTACAAAAAAGTTACAAATTTAGGAGGAAAAAAATGGATAGTAATGAAGCATCTAGAACGAATAAGTTCAAGATGGTGGTAATCCTCATTGTAGCCGCTTCTTTGATGCTGGGACTTTATATGTTCCGCGGTAAGAAGGTAGTGCTTAATGTGGATGGAAGGGTTACTGAATTAGTTTCCTATTCTGATACCGTTGAAGAGTTGCTTGAAGCTGAAGAAATAACCATCAGTAAAAAAGCCTACATCAACGTTCCTTTAGACAGCAAATTAGAAGATGACATAGAGATAATCATAAGGAACCCAATACCTTACGCCATAGAGGAGAATGGAATCGCCATTGAGGTTTCATCCATCTACAAGACTGTAGGGGAGGTATTAAAAGACCATAAGGTTCAATTAGGAGAAAAGGACTATACAGTTCCTGCTCTAGACGAAAAAATCGATCCATACGATACCATCCAAATCTTTAGGGTGACAGAGGAAGTGGAGGTTATTGAGTCGGTAATACCTTTCCAGGAACAGGTGGTTAGTAACAAGAACTTAGACGTGGGTACCACTAGGATAGTTCAGGAGGGTAAAAACGGCTTAAAACAAACCCATATCAGAAAGACATATGTAAATGGTCAGTTGGTATCAGAAGAAGTTGAGAAGGAAGAGGTCGTCCAAGAACCTGTAAACCAAATTAAGGAGAAGGGTTCAAGGGCCATTATAACTACCTCAAGGGGTAGCACAAGGTATAAAAAGGCCATAGTCATGACGGCAACAGCCTATGACTTATCCTTTGAAAGTACCGGCAAGAGGCCAGGACACCCACACTACGGTTTAACAGCATCTGGTACTAGGGCTAGACCCGGTGTAGTAGCTGTTGACCCAAGGGTTATACCACTGGGAACTAAGCTATATATCCAGTCCTTAGACGGAAGTAAGGATTATGGGTTTGCTGTAGCCGAAGATACGGGTGGAGCCATTAAAGGCAACAAGATCGATTTATTCTTCGAAACCGCCGAAGAGGTAAGAAGGTTTGGAAGAAGAAAGGTAAAAGTTTATATTCTAGATTAAAAAAGGTAGGTTAAACACCTACCTTTTTATATTATACCTAAATCCAAATTTATATATTATACCTAAAGCCAAATATGGTCTCTTCCTTCTTTATATGTTTTTTTTCCACCAGCTTATTTAGCTTTTCTTCCAGTTGATTTACCGTATAGGTGATCTTGGCCTCCTGCTCGATTTCTAGGGCCAGCTGGGCCAATTCTATATCGTTTATAGGCAGCTTATCCATGATGAGCTTTAAGAAGTCCTCATCATCTTCCTTGAATTTGCTCTTAAGCTCATCAAAGGGATTTAGGGTATGGGGGCTGGTGGTCAGGGCCGCCCTTATACGGGCAAAGATGGTCCTCCCCATGTCTGCTGAGGATATAAAGACATCCCCCGTCCTTAAGTATGGAAGCCTCCTACATTCCTCCATGGTCAGGTCCGTTTCCTCCTGGATAGTCTGGATATCTGAAGCCCTTACGGTCCTAAAGATTAACTTAGTATTAAGCTGGGCTGTTATAGTCTCATCCAATAGGGTAGGCCTTTGGGTGGCCAGGATTAGAAATACCCCGTACTTCCTACCCTCCTGGGAGATCTCCTTAATTATGGATTTAGAAGGGGATTCATAGGCCTTAGGTGCAAAGTTGTGGGCCTCGTCCGTTACTATAATAAAGGGTGGGAAATAATCCGCCTCCGTCTTCTTGTATAGGGCATCCTTATATTCCCTACGCTTGTGGTAAAGGTTATTTAATAAATAGGTACTAAAGACCTGGAGGATCCTGGTATTTCCTTGGATGACTATTAGCTTTCCATTCTGTAGGCCATCTTCTATCTCCCTTATATCCTTGGAGAATACACCGTCATTTTCCAACCGCCTTAGCCTCCAGATTATACCCCTGACGGAGTTATAGGGGCAGGTCTTATCATAGCTTATGAAGAGCTCCTTCCTCTCCATCCAAGCCCTTCTTTCCTCTGGGTCTGCAGCATTATTAATACGATTTTCAATCCTATCTAAGGATCCTTCCTCCTGGGCTTCCGTCAACATCTGCATCCTGTTGTAGAAGCTGTAGTAGGAGTCCTTAGGTTTAAAGAGGATATCCACCACATTGCTCATGGAATCGGTCAAGTTACTGGCTGCACTTAGGAGGTTCTTAAGGTCCTGGGCTGTTAAATCTTCAAACTTAACCCCCACATGGGTGCCCACCTGCAGGCATTTAAACCTATTCTTAAAATCTATAGCCTCATCATCTAAGTAAGAAGCTGGCTGGCTAAAATCCATTTCAAAGTGAGGATCCAGTACTATGGTAGGGATATTTAACCTCATCAGCTCTTCTAAGATAACCCTAAGGCCAAAGGACTTACCAGAGCCGGACCCGCCAAAGACCCCTATATGGGGATAGTGGTGCATGGATTTTATATCCAAGATATAGGGTATATCCCTCTGCTCCAGTAGGTCCCCTTCCTCAAAGGTGTGGAGGAGGTCCTTAAATTCATCATCCATATCCTTGGCTAGGTCGTCGGTGTTCTTTATTATCCCTAGGACTAGGCCCTCATCTACCCTACTCTTAATCATCAGGTCTTTTACCTCCAGGAACTGGGGTAGCCTAACGTCGGACCCGGTCTGAATTGGATATAATGCTTCATTTAATAGCCTGATCTTGGCTATATAGATAGTATCCTCGTCGATATTATAGCCTAGGGCCTTTAAGGACTCTAAGACGGAGCTATCTACAAAATCTCCATATATGTTTAGGGGAATATATCTATTGAAGGTCTTTGCCTCTACCACTTCCCCCAGTAGACTGCCTTGATAGGGGTCTTCTATAATTAAAAATTCATTTATCCTAAAATTCCTCTCCTTGGAACCTACGAAGACTTCCTGCTGCGTAGTTATGCCGACTACTTTCATCCTTTCACCTCTTCTTGCAGATGCGAAATGTTTTTTTCCAGCAATAGGGTTAATTCATTTCGCCTTTTGTTTTTGCCCTTTATATTTTATATATCAGTTCTCTTTTTAGCCAAAAGAGCCATAAACCATATTTTAATACCTTATAGCCTTCTTAATTAAAATGATATTAATTCCGCTTGTCCCTTTCTGAAATGAAGAACCTTTCATACAAGCCCCGGTCCATATACTGTTCCAGTAGGCTTCTTATCAACTCATCGCTAATTAGGACTTCCTTATCTACTATATCCAGCCACAGGGGTACCCCTCGGCTGTTTTCTGGTGTTAGGGTAAAGACCAGCTGAGCCATCTCCTCCAGCTTGTCCCTCTGGCTGTCTATAATGTCCATTCCTATTACAGTGGGGGCCAGGGATGACCTTAGGAAGACTGAAGCATAGCCCTGGGGCCCCTTTTTATTAGCCTCATCCTTTACTAAGACCATCTCCCCATAGTCTAAGAGGCCAAAGAGGATCTCCCTATCGTAGATGGTGGAATTGATTTTCCCATCCAGCTCCCTAATCATATCCCCTATGATGGAGGTCTTTATATCCTTTATGACCCCAACTATTATGGTACCCCTCTCTTCACATAAACCCCTTAACTCCAACCAGCTGTCGTGGGCATCGATATTATACCGTATAAGGCCACCATCCATTAAAATGGCATAGGGCTTGTGCCTTTTTACACTTTCTATGGCCGCCTCCACTTCCAGGGTGGCCAGTTTTACATCCCGCTTATTTTGGAAGAGGTCATCATCCTCCTCCATCTCCTCTTCTTCTATATAGAGGGGGCTATAGATGTCCGCCAGGACCACCGGGTCTTCCCTCCTATTGGTACACTTGGCCATGGCCTGGTAGATCTCTATAAAGTGGGGGTAGGCTCCCCCCACCTTATTTACGGAACCGTCTACCCCTACTATCCCTCCCTTACTTTGGTAAAGGGATAGCTGGGCCCTATCCAACTTATCCATCTTCTTAATCTGGCCTATGTGTTTATTTATAAAATCCCTCAGCTGGCCTTTGTCCAGCTCAAAAATATCCCTGTATTTGACCCTTAAGGCTTGATTTAAGTCCTCTACCTTTTCCTTTAATTTGTCGTTTATATTGTACATCCTATCACCCTATAACTTTAAGCTCCTTTGATAAACTTCATTTCTAGCTAGGTTAAACTCCTTAGCTACCCTTTTGACACTCTCCTTCTTACTAAGGCCCTGGTTGATATATTTCAACAGCTCCTCTTCAATATCCACTTCCACCCTTTCCTCTTCCATATTCCCTTCCACAACTAAGACAAATTCACCCTTAACGGGGCCGGATGAAAATCTTTCTATAGCCTCTTGGACGGAACCTCTAAAGACCTCCTCATGGAGCTTAGTAAGCTCCCTTGCCACTGCTAATTTTCTATTACCTAAAACCTCCAGCATATCCTCCAGGCTTCCTAATATCCGGTGGGGGGATTCGTAGATTATAAGGGTCCTTCTCTCATCCTTAATCTCCTCTAGCCTCAACTTCCTCTCCTTCTTCTTTGGGGGTAGGAAGCCTTCAAAGGAAAACTTTTCTGTACTTAACCCTGACACCACCAGGGCAGAAATGCTGGCTGTTGGACCTGGTAGGACTATAACTTCTATATCATTTTCTATGGCTAACTTGATTAAATCCTCACCAGGGTCTGAAATCCCCGGCATACCCGCATCAGATACCAGGGCTATATCCTGCCCTTCTTCCAGCTTGGATATCAATTCTTCCCCCTTTTCCCTTACATTGTGTTCATGGTAGCTGGTCAGGGGCTTTTTAATCTCATAATGGTTTAAAAGCTTTATAGTATGCCTAGTATCCTCCGCCGCAATTAGGTCTACTTCCCTTAAAACCCTTAGGGTCCTTAGGGTTATATCCTCAAGGTTACCTATGGGGGTTGGGCAGATATATAATTTACCTCTTTTCAATTATTTCACCCTATTCCGTAAATTTAGTAGATTTTACTTAAATTTTTCAATCAGTAATTTATATAAGATATGTATTTTAACTTAATATAGATAATAAACAACCATATACTTATTATACACCATTGGAAATCTTTTAGGAGATTCATATCTTGATAAATAATGGGATTTGTTAGTAAGAAAAGATAATTGTAGTAAACCAAAGGTAAATTGAAGATTGAAAGCTATGTAGGATGTGTAGGGAGGTTAATATGTCTTTCAGAATAAAAAAAGACCCAGTGGGTCTTTTTTGTAAGAGTATGTATTACTCTGGTTTAGCTGATCCTGTTGGACAAACGTCAGCGCAAGCTCCGCAATCTATGCAGTCATCAGCTGAAATTACGTATATATCTCCTTCTGAAATCGCTTCTGATGGACATTCACCCATGCAAGCACCACAAGCGATGCATCCCTCATCTATAATGTATGCCATTTATTTCACCCCCTTTAAATGCTTACGACATTATTTTAACAGATTGTTAAATAAATTTAAAGGGTATATATAAAATTTATATTATTTTATTAATTCCCCTTCATTTACTTCTTCCAATCCTATATCTACTGTTTGTCTATATCGGCTATTCTATCGGCATTTTCAGCGATTTCTGAGGGTTTAAGGTAAGCTGGATCCATTTCATCGGTTATTTCAATTTCACTTATTTTAAATTGGAAGATGTCGTCGCTGCCATCTTCTAATCTTACCTTAACCTTTACAGCTTCCAGTAAGGTGAAGGTTTCAATAATAGTACCCCTGCCCTCTGGGGTAATGGCTATGGTTCCAACTTGAGGCATCCTAGAAAGGATCTCCTCGTAGGTTTCCTGTTCATATTTTAAACAGCACATGAGCCTTCCGCACAGGCCTGAAATCTTGGTGGGATTTAAGGATAGGTTTTGTTCCTTGGCCATCTTGATGGATACCGGCTCAAATTCCCCTAGGAATTGAACGCAGCAGCAGGTCTTGCCGCAGGGACCCATGCCTCCAACCATCTTAACCTCATCCCTAACCCCTATTTGACGCAACTCAATCCTGGTCCTGAAGATTGCTGCCAGGTCCTTAACCAATTCCCTAAAGTCCACCCTGCCATCGGCTGTAAAGTAGAAGATAACCTTATTGTTATCGAAGGTATATTCCACATCGATGATCTTCATATCCAGCCCATGCTCTGCCACCTTCTCTTCACAGATTACCATGGCTTCCTTGGCCTTCCTCTTATTTTCCCTATGGATTTCAAAGTCCTCATCATCGGCAACCCTTATAACCGGTTTTAAGGGAGCCACGATTTCATCTTCAGGAACCTCCTTAGGCCCTATGACTACATGTCCGAATTCTACGCCCCTGGCTGTCTCCACAATTACAAAATCGTTCAGCTTTATATCTATATCATCCGGGTCGAAGTAATATACTTTGCCCGCCTTTTTAAATCTAACTCCTACTACCTTTACCATTATATTCCTCCTATATAAAGAAGCATCGTTTCTATAGCTAATTGATAATTTACATTTCTTTTGATGTTATCTTTAGTTTCCTGTATCCTTACTATTATATCATTTATCCTATTAGAATTCACATTGGATTGGGCAGATAAATATTCCAATTTATCCTTATTTATTATTAGATGATTTTCCCCAATTTCCTTATATATTAAAAGGTCCCTAAACCATAGAAGGAATATATCTAAAAGCTCATCTATAATCTCCTTATGCTGGTTAAAAAAGCCTAGGCTACTAAAAGCCTTAGTCTTATCCCCTTGAAGTAGGCCTTGGATGATGTTGATTATTTCATTTCTCCTTTGGAAGAAGCTGTCATCTTCAGCCAGGCTCCTAGCCTTACCTATGGCCCCCTTGGTAAATTCGGCTATGAATTTAGCCTCCTCTAAGGATTTGCCATAATCCCTTGTCAACAAGCCTACCACCCTTTCATATTCTACAGGCTGGAATTTAATAGTCTGAACCCTAGATAGGATGGTAGGCAAGATGCTGCTAGGATTAGAGCTGATGAGGATTATATTAACATAGGAAGGTGGCTCCTCCAGGGTCTTAAGGAATTTATTGGCCGACTCCTTATTGAATTTATGGCTATCGTCTATGATGAAAATCTTTCGCTTAGATTCTAAGGGGGAGGTGGTAATCTCCTTAATAAGCCCCTCTATTTGGTGGACCCTGATTATATCCTTCTCCGGCTCTATTAGGAAGAAATCAGGGTGGTTTCCACCGTCAAACTTCCTACAGGAAGTACAGCTATTACAAGGGGAATCACCCTCCTCCTTACAAAGGAGGGTCTTGGCCAAGGCATAAGCCACCCTCCTCTTGCCTATACCTTCCTCCCCTTCAAATAAATAGCTGTGGCTAATACTATGGTTTCTTATGGCCTTCCTTAGGCCCTCTATTACCTTTTCATGTCCGATTATATCGCTAAAGTCCATATTTTGCTCCTAAATCCTCACATATTTGTCCATATTTATAATAAATATATTGGCCCCACCAACCCTTACTTCCTCTCCCAGCTTATTTACCCTCTTAGTCTTGCATTCCTTCCTGATTATGTCTATAACCTTATCCAGATGGATCTCATGGGTACCTATGAAGAGGGTGGTGTTACCGGACTTTAAAAAACCTCCCGTTGATGAAAGTCTAGTAACCCTAATATCATTTTCCATTAGGGCCCTAGTAACCTTATTTATGAATTCATCCTGTATTACGGCTATGATTAGCTTCAATGACATACCCCCTTAAATCCTGATATGCTCTTCCACATCTAGTATAAATAAGGTGGCTCCCCCAACTTTTACTTCCAATGGATAGGGTATATAGGTTTCTCCTGGTATGGTGACGTTTAATAGGGATGTGGTTATCTCCCTGGTTTTGCAGTTCCTCTCTATTATGCCTATAACCTTATTTACTTCCTCATCCTCTACTCCTATTAACAAAGTGGTATTGCCACTTTTTAAAAAGCCTCCAGTAGATGCCAGTTTTGTAACCCTGTATTTATGTTCCGTTAAATCATCGATTAGGCTTATGGCATCCTGGTCCTGGACTATGGCTACTATAAGCTTCATACTACCCCTCCCTTTCTCTTAACTTTTCCTCTATGGCCGCTATACTCTGAGCAAGCACCTCTTCTATAGACTTACTTGCATCGATTAGCTTGATATTTTTAGGATACAGTTTAATTAAGTCCATATAACCATTATAGACCTTGTTGTGGAATTGGTTGCCTTCCTTCTCTAACCTATCTCCACCAATCTTTCTAGTCTTCCTCCTTAGGGTAATCTCCGGGTCTACATGGAAGAATAGGATTAGGTCAGGGTATACCTCCTTAATGGCAAAGTCATTAATGGCCTTAACTTCTTCTATACCTAAGTCCCTTCCAACCCCCTGATAGGCTAGGCTTGAAAGGACGAATCTATCACATAAGACTATTTTCCCTTCCTGAAGGGCAGGAAGAATCTTTTCATGAACATGCTGTCCCCTTGATGCTGCGTAAAGAAGGGCTTCTGTTTCAGGACACATCTCCGTATTACTAGTATCTAGGATCAGCTTCCTTATGGCTTCTCCTATCTTAGTGCCACCTGGTTCCCTGGTGATGATGTGGTCAATTCCCTTTTCCTTAAAGTATTCTGCCAACAAGCTAGTTATGGTAGATTTGCCTGAACCATCTGGACCTTCTAAGGCTATGAATAGTCCCGTCAATTAATAACAACTCCTTTATTCTATAACTACTATTTGGTCTTTATTATATCCCATTAAACCCACAATTTCTATATTATTTTCCCTAAGGAAGATGATATGTTCATATAGTTCTTCAGTCATCTCCTCCCCAGCTGCCAGCAGGGGTATGCCCGGCGGATAGGGGATGATGAAGGAGCCTGAAATCCTACCTATGCTGTCCTTTAAGTCTATTATTTCCTTTTTAGCATAGTAGGCATCCACTAAATCCATCCTTATCTTAGGATTAGGCATATTTACAGAAACCATATTTAAGTCCCCATAGGGTTCATTCTTAGCTATATCTTTAATAGCTAGAATCAATTTTTCAAAATCCTCTTTTTCATTCATCAGGCTTGAAAGGGCCAGACAGTAGTAGTAATCGGCCATTTCTAGCCTAATATTGTACTTCTCCGCCAGCAGCCTATCCACCCTACTACCAGTTAAACCACCTATTTTAAAGAGAATCTTAGTTATATCTAAATCATGAATGGTCTTATCCTCATCATCTCCAGTAAATACGGATACCCTGGGGATTTGCTTTAATTCTTCTATTACATCCTGTATATGGTCTAGGGTTTTAGCTAATCTTTCCCTACCTTCTCCAACCATATAGGCTGTGGCTATTTCATTTGAAAGGGTAAATAGATAGGAGGGGCTGGTGGTGGTAAAGAGGGAGTAGCGATCCCTTAGTTTATTTAAATCTACTCTATGGCTTCCCACATGGAGGATAGATGTTTGGGTAAAGCTTGGTAGGGTCTTATGGGTGCTGTGGATTACTAGGTCTGCACCGGCTTCTAGGGCAGATTTAGCAGACTTATCTGAAAAGACCAGATGGGCTCCATGGGCTTCATCTACCATTAATAGCCTTCCATATTTATGTACTATCCTTGTGATTTCTTCTATATCTGAACAGATTCCATAATAGTTAGGATTAGTTATGATAACCGCCTTTATGTCTGGGTCTTCCTTCAGCTTCCTTTCAACTTCCTTAGGGTCTATTCCCGTTAAGAGATGAAATTTTTCATTATAGTTGGGATAGAGGTATACGGGCTTTAGCCTATTTAAGATCAGTCCATTATATATGGACTTATGGCTGTTACGCTGGATCAGGACCTTATCCCCTGGCTCCGTTATGGCAGCCATGGCCACATAGTTGCTGCCGGTGGACCCATTGACTCCATAAAAACTGGCCCTTGCTCCAAAGGCTTTAGCAGCCAGGTCTTGGGATTCCTTGATGATACCCCTAGGGTCCAGTAGGTTATCCGTACCTTCCAGCTCCGTAATATCCAGCTGGGGTATAAGCTTACCCCATTCTATTAAGCTATTCCTACCCTTATGGCCTGGAACGTGAAAGCTTGTGGGCTTGTCTTCCATGAGTTTTTTAAGTGCATCTAAAACAGGGGTCTTCATCCTTCCTGCTCCCTCTCCTGGATATACTCCTTAATTAATTCTACCCCATAGTCTATACACTGGCTGATGGTATAATCACCAGGCATGGAAACCTTGATATTGCATTTTTCCAGGGGAATCAATATCTTCATAGCATCGCTGGAGCCTATGGCTTCTGCCATCCTTGGAGATAGTTCCCCCATCATGGCATTGGGCATCAGCACTGCCACTACCCCCATTATAATATCCACCCTTTTTACATTGTAAATTAGGGCATTTTCACCAGTAGCCCCCTGATCCGCTCCAGCCTTTAGCATCCTACCGGTGGCCAAGGAATTGGTACCTAGTGCAATTACATTTATATCAGGTAATTCTGCCTTTAATTTTTCTACAATAGAGCTTCCTATACCCCCGCCTTGTCCATCTACTACAGCTATTGAAATACCCTTCATAGTCACTTCTCCTTTAAATTAGTCTATATTTAAGTAAATGATAACACTAAAAATGGCATAAATCAATTAATGCGAAATGGGTATAATTGGCCATTTCGCATTAGTTGAAGAGCTAAAGAATATTTTATGAGTAAAAAGTTACCTTATCCCTTTTTAATAGCCTAACTATAGGGGGGATAAACAACAATTGGATTATGATTCCAGGTAGTCCCGTCATAATTGCCCCCTTTAAATAAAGGAGTGGACCACTATTAAAGCCAAAGAAGTTTGCTAAGATAAATACCATAATACCTGCTGCTATCCTACCATCTATCATACCCGCTATAAGGGAGATGTAGGTGTTTACCTTTAGCTTTTTAGAGAAATAACCTGAGGTTAAGCCGTAGGTTCCCAATTCAGCTATCATTATAGGCAGCATGGGGAAAAGGGGTGGCATGCCTGTTAATAGGCTGCTGATTATAGGGGTAATTACTCCAACTAATAAGCCTTCAATAGGGCCTAGCAATAGGCCAGCCATTAGGACGGGAATATGCATGGGTAAAAATACGGGACCACCCATGTTGAACTGATGAAAGACTATGGGGAGAAGTACACCTAAAGCTATAAATAATCCTGACAGTACTATATTTCTTGATTTCATCCTATCACCTCTTATAAATAATCGTATGGTTTAATACTTTTTTCTTTTAATAGCTCCTAATAGCTTTTAATTATTTTTA
>JAAYLY010000077.1 GCA_012521625.1 Tissierellia bacterium
ATCTTACTCTACTTATTATAACATGATTGTAAAATAATAAAAAGACAAAGCTCCACATAACTATCCCTGGTATAGTTTATCCTATACCAGGGATAGATTATACTTCCATTATAATCGGAAGGATCATTGGATTCCTCTTTATTTTTTCATAGATATAGGCCCTTAAAGCATCCCTGATGCTAAGTTTTAGGGTAGCCCAATCTGTAATCCTCTTCCTTAAGCATTCATCTAAGGCCTTCTTAACGATCTCCCTTGATGCCTCCATTAGGTCCTCTGATTCCCTAACGTAAACGAAGCCTCTGGAGATTATATCAGGACCGGCTATGACGGTTCCTTCCTGCTTGCTGATGGTTACAACCACTACTATTAGGCCGTCCTCAGATAGGTGTTTCCTATCCCTTAGGACTATGTTGCCTACGTCACCAACACCAAGGCCGTCTACTAGGATGTTGCCTGAAGTTACTGTTGGACCCCTATAGGCCTTAGTTCTTGTAAATTCCACACTTTGGCCATTATCTAAGATGAAGATATTTTCCCTGCTCATCCCTAGGGACATGGCAATATCAGCATTGGCCTTTAAATGCCTATATTCACCATGGGCAGGTATGAAGTATTTTGGCTTAACTAGGGTATGGATTAGTTTTAACTCCTCCTGCCTAGCATGGCCTGAAACGTGGACTTCAGCTAAGGCTTCATAGATAACCTCAGTACCAGATTCGATAAGTTTGTTGATTACCCTAGAAACTGTCTTTTCATTTCCAGGTATAGGGGATGCGGATATTACTACCAAATCGTCAGCTAGTAAGCTGATCTTCCTGTGTTCACCAAAGGCAATCCTAGTCAGTGCTGACATAGGTTCTCCCTGGGAGCCGGTGGTAATAATGACCAGCTCGTCATTTCTATACCTATCCATTTCGTTTATGTCAATTAGGGTACCATCCTGTACTTCCAGGTATCCCAGCTCCATTGCCACAGTAGTATTGTTTATCATGGAACGGCCTGATAATACTATTTTCCTATTGTTTCTTTCTGCAGCATGGACTATTTGCTGAATCCTGTCTACGTTAGATGCAAAGGTTGCAACTATGATTCTGCCCCTGGACCTGGCGAAGATGTCCTTAAAGGTTTCTCCAACGGTTCTTTCGCTCATGGTAAAGCCAGGCCTTTCAGCATTGGTACTATCGCTTAATAGGCAAAGGACCCCCTCCCTACCCAGTTCCGCAAAGCGGTGTAGGTCTGTCACATCTCCAGATATGGGGGTAAAGTCTATCTTAAAGTCCCCCGTATGGACCACGGTTCCTATTGGGGTATGGATGGCCAGGGCAGAACTATCTGGTATACTATGACCTGTCCTGATGAACTCAACCCTGAACCTGCCAGCCTTGATGTTATCCCCATGTTTAACCACATTTAGCCTAACCCTATTCAACCTATGTTCCTTTAATTTGTTTTCCAAGATGCCTAGGGTTAGCTTAGTACCGTAGATAGGCATGTTGATCTTCTTCAACACATAGGGGATGGCTCCTATGTGATCCTCATGGCCGTGGGTTAAGAAAAGGCCCCTAATCTTATCCTTATTCTTTAAAAGGTAAGTTATATCGGGGATTACCACGTCTACTCCCAGCATCTCCTCTTCAGGGAAGCTCATACCGCAGTCTACTAGTATAATATCATCTTTATATTCAAAAACAGTTATATTCTTTCCAACTTCTCCCATTCCTCCTAGAGGAATTATCCTTAATTTATCATCTCTATCTCGATTGTTCATACTTTCTCTATTCATTCCTTCTCTGTTATTTCCAGCTCGACTCATTCCATCTCTCCTCATGCTTCTCTTAAATTTAGTATTTTACATTTTTAATATTTGATTCCTAACAATAGAAAAAAACCCAGAGGGGTTTTAAAATAGCAACAAGGATTATTCTTTAGCTTCATCACATTCACTGCAATATCCATAAAATTTCACATTATGGTCTACTATTTTAAACATACCATCCTTCTCGATCTCTTTTTCTAAGGAATCTAAAAGGTCCAACTTTACCTCTATAACTTTTCCGCATCCTAGGCATATTAAATGATGATGATGGTGATCTCCCGTTCCATGATTTAATTCATACCTGCTATAGCCATCATCAAAGTTTAACTTATATACAATATCTAACTTTTCGAATAGTTGCAATGTTCTGTAAATCGTTGCAATACCTATCTCTGGACAATCCTTAGATACAATATTATATATATCTTCACAGCTTAAATGCTCATCCTTATTCTCCACGATAGCATTAAGAATTGCCTCCCTCTGATAGGTAAGCTTGTAGCCTTCCCTTTTTAAGCTTTCTTTGTAAGCTTCTAAATCCTTCTTCACCTAATCCACCCGTTCATTTCTATTGTTGTTATGACTATTATATCATAATATTTACCAATATACTATTGTAAATTTTCCTTCATAAGTTCTTCGTAGGCTTTTTGGGCTTCCCTAAGTTCCTCATCATCTATGCCAACTAGGTATTCATCCCCATTTTCATCTATCTCTACCCTTAGGATATAGGTAAAGGATTCTATATCATCCGCTGGTAATAGGGCAACATAGTCCGTATCGTCTAGGGTGAATTTAGCCTTGACGATAAACTCAATCTCATTGCCTAGTTCATCGTAAAATAAATGCCTTTCAGTCAATTAAAACTCCCTCCCTCTACTATCTAAATAGGTCTGTAATATATAGGAAGCTGCAATCTTGTCGATATACTTCTTCCTATTTTCACGCCTTACATCCCCCTCTATGAGGATCCGCTCAGCAGACATGCTGGTAAGCCTTTCATCTATATATATAATTTCCACCTTAAATTTATTCTTGATTTTTTCAGCAAATTTTATAACCTTTTCCCCCTGGGGACCTATGGTGTTGTTCATATTCTTGGGCAGGCCTACTACCACCTTTTTAACACCATATTCCTCAATTAGGGCTTCAATTTTAGCATAATCCTTCTTTTTATTCTCCCTCTTGATGGTGGTCAGGCCCTGGGCAGTAATCCCTAAGGGATCGCTTACTGCCACCCCAATCCACCTATCACCTATATCTAAACCTAATATCCTCTCCATAAAACACTCCATTATATGACTTTTATACAAAATTCTGGGCAGACAGTAGCACAGTAGCCGCAAAGGACGCAATTGCCGTTGGGCACAGCCCTGCCTTCTATTACCCTGATTCCACCCTGCCTACACCTTTTTTCACACTTCCCACATCCAATACAGTAGTCTGCTACTATCAACTTCCTGTTTTTCTTATCAATCCTCGCCTTTAACTCCTGGGGTATGTGACCGTAGTTTAAAAGGTGTAAGTTAGCATCTATCTCATCTATAGACTGCATACCTATGGCTATGGAATCTAGAAAATCTAAATCCTTTACAAACTTAAAGGCTCCTTCCACATCCCTTATCAAATGGCCTCCAGCTAAGGGTTTCATGGCATAGATGCCCTTGCCCATCTTGTGAACTTCCTCCACTTCCCTTAACATATCCTGGATGCTACCATCCTGGATCCCTATGCCGGCCTTATTGATGATGGGGTGGAGGACCTCAATCTCCTTATACTCCTTAGCAGCCTTAGCCCCTGCCACCCGGTGGGTGGATATGCCAAAGGCTCTAATAAGGCCCTTATCCTTAGCCTTTAGAAAATATTCTACAGCCTCATAATGGCCCTTAACTGTATGTACACTCTCCTGCTCATGGAGCAGGAAGATATCTATGTAATCAGTTCCAATTTCCCCCATTGCCCTCTCTAGGCTTTCCCTAGCCAAGTCCTTAGTATAGGCATAGGTCTTAGTAGCAATTATGTAATCATCCCTCTTTATGCCCCTTAAGGCCCTTTTAATATAGGCATAATTGTCATAGATTTCTGCCGTATCCAAAAAATTAATGCCCTTATTATAGGCATATTGGATCAAGTAGGCACCTTCATCTATGGATAAATTGGCTTGAAAAGGGGTCATGGTAAGGGAACCAAAGCAAAGGTTTGATACAAATATGTCAGTACTTCCTAGTCTTATTCTTTCCATTTTTCCTCTTCCTATGAAAAAATCTATAAATAGGGATGTAGGATGCGAATAATTCGCATCCTTATTATGAAGATAGGTAATCCTTTAAAATTTCCCCGAGTAATTCGTCCCTTTCCAACTTTCGAATTAGGTTCCTTGCATTCTTATGGCTAGTAATATAAGTCGGGTCTCCTGATAGGATATAGCCGATAATCTGGTTTATAGGGTCATAGCCCTTTTCCTTTAAAGCCTCATAAACTTCTATCAACAATGCCTTAGTATCAAGCTTTTGATCCCTAGCAGGTTGATACATCATAGTTTCATTTAAATCCTTACTCATTACAACACCCCCATCTTTATTATACCATAGGGTAGCCTTAATTTAGCTGGCTCCTTACAAGATCTGGCACTATAGCTAAGGCCTCATCCACCTTACTTGGGTCCTTACCGCCGGCCTGAGCCATATCTGGTCTGCCGCCTCCGTTTCCGCCTGTAACCTTAGCTACTTCTCTTACTATATTACCAGACATGATGCCCTTCTTAACCAGGTCCTTAGTAGCCATGGCCAGGAAGGTTAGCTTATTACCACTTACGGAAGCTAGGACCACCACACCGGAACCAAGCTTATTCCTAACTTCATCCCCTATGTTCCTTAGGCTGTCCATGTCCATATCTTCCAACTTATAGCTAACTACCCTAATACCATCTACTTCTATGCTGGAATTTATGATGTCGCCTACTATGTCAGAGGCTAATTTTTTCTTCAGCTCCTCGATTTCCTTCTCCTTAGCCCTGATAGCTTCATTTAAGGCCTGAGCCTTCTTAACTATATTATCACGGTTAGTCTTTAGGGTTTGGCTAATTTGGTCTAATTCCTCGTCCAACTCCCTTAGGTATTCATATACCCTAAGGCCAGTTAAGGCTTCAATCCTTCTAACTCCTGAGGCTATACCCCCTTCGGAGATGATCTTAAATAAGCCTATATTGGAAGTATTCCTTACATGGGTACCACCACATAACTCCTTACTATAGCCACCCATGCTGACTACCCTAACTTCATCCGCATACTTGCTTTCAAATAGGCCTATGGCCCCTTCTGCCTTAGCCTCATCTAAGCTTAGGATCTGGGTTTTTACCTCCATGGCTTCTAAAATCTTTTGGTTGACTATCTCTTCTATCTTCAATAGTTCTTCCTTGGAAACAGCTTCAAAGTGGGTAAAGTCGAACCTTAACCTATGGGGTAGAACTATTGAACCAGCTTGGTTTACATGGTCTCCTAGGACCTCCTTTAAGGCCTTATGAAGTAGGTGGGTTGCAGAGTGGTTCCTTCTTAAGCTATCCCTTCTGTCTACATCTACCCTAGCCTCTACTTCCATGTCTACTTCTATGCTGCCCTCTAATACCCTTACCTGGTGAACTATTAGGTCTCCATTGGCATATTGGGTATCCAAGACCTCTACCATCACTTGGTCATTTACCATTAGGCCAGTATCTCCAACCTGGCCACCTGATTCTGCATAGAAGGGGGTCTCAGCTAAGACTAAAAGGCCTTCCTCTCCTTCTTCTAAGCTATTTACCCTTTTATCCTCCTTAATTAAGGCAGTTACCCTAGATTTATATTCTGTAAATTCATATCCCTTAAAGCTTGATTCTAAACCACTAAATAGGCTGGCCTTGTCCTTACTACCCCAGCCACTATCCTCGCTGTCGGCCCTGGCACTTCTAGCCCTCTGTCTTTGGACTTCCATATTTTCGTTAAAGCCCTCTTCATCAACCCTTAAGGACCTTTCAGCTAAGATTTCCTTAGTCAATTCCAGCGGGAAGCCGAAGGTGTCGTATAGTTTAAAGGCCCTTTCACCACTTAAGACCTTTTCACCCTCTTCTTCCATTTCAGCTATATAGCTTTCCAGTATGGCTATACCCTGGTCAATAGTCTCCTGGAATTTATCCTCCTCCACCTGGATGATCCTGTTGATTTGCTCTTTCCTCTCTTCCAATTCAGCATACTCTACCTTCCAGGACTGGATAACGGTGTTAACCACCTCTACCAGGAACCTGCCCTCTATACCAAGTAGTTTGCCGTGCCTTGCAGCCCTTCTAATAAGCCTCCTTAAAACATAGCCTCTACCCTCGTTACTTGGTAAGACTCCATCGGATACTAGGAAGGTCATGGCACGTACGTGGTCAGTTATTACCCTGACGGAAACATCCTTTTCCTCATATGTACCGTACTTATACTTGCTAATTTCCTCAATTTTTTCGATTATCTTATGGATCTCTTTTACTTCGAAGATATTGTCCGCACCTTCTAAAATAGTCGCTATCCTCTCCAAGCCCATACCTGTATCTATATTAGGATGTTGAAGTGGGTGGTAGACTCCCTTTTCATCCTTATCAAACTGAGTAAATACTAAGTTCCACACCTCTAGGAAACGGTCACAATCACAACCAGGCTTACAAGCAGGATCTCCACAGCCGTAGCTTTCTCCCCTATCTATGTAGATTTCTGAACAAGGGCCAGATGGTCCTACTTCCAACTCCCAGAAGTTGTCCTCCTTACCTAACCTAACTATCTTTTCCTTGGGAAGGCCTATTTCCTTATTCCATATTTCAAAGGCTTCATCGTCTTCCTCATAGACTGATACCCATAATAGGTCCTCTGAAATCTCTAAACGCTCTGTTAAAAATTCCCAGGCCCAAGCTATAGCTTCCCTCTTAAAGTAATCACCAAAGGAGAAGTTACCCAACATCTCAAAGAATGTAGCATGCCTTGCCGTCTTACCCACATTATCTATATCGCCCGTTCTTATACATTTTTGACAGGTGGACATCCTCCTCTTTGGTGGCTCCAATTCGCCAGTAAAGTATTTCTTAAGGGGAGCCATCCCTGCGCCGATCAATAGTAATGATTTATCGTTCTTCGGTATTAATGAAAAGCTCGGTACTACTAAATGTTCCTTTTCCCTAAAAAAGTCTAAAAACTCTCTCCTTATCTCATGTAATCCCAGTTGTTTCACCATAAACACCTCTTTTATTCAATCGTCTTAAAAAAACTCCTCCAAGGCGGAGGAGTTTTGTTTGCATATTAGGATTATAGTTTACTTAAGCTGATTTGTCAATCAATTTAAAGCTTTAGATAGTGTCAAGTAATTGTTGGAAAACAAATAAAAAATAATTTTCAAAATAATATTAGAATAATAACTCCATAATCATATAATGTAATAATTTGTAATTTTAATTTTGCTTTACCTTAATAAACC
>JAAYLY010000078.1 GCA_012521625.1 Tissierellia bacterium
CTTCGTGGTTTAATTCCTTCACTATTGATTTGTTAAGTAATTATTTGATTTTTAGTAATTATATGTTTTTGTAATTATTTGTTTGTGTAATTACTTGTTTGTTAGTAATTATTTGTTCAAGTTATTAAGTCTAACAACAATTAGTTTAATTATTATCCTATTACATCGATTAATTATTACAAGATTTAATATATATTTGGCTTTTCGAAGCCAAGATTGTTTTCGCAACAATCTGACTATTATTATAGCATAAATTAGCAAATTTGATAAGTCTATTTAGATGTTAATGTACATTAAAGGATGCTCCCCCTATAAACTCCCTTAGGATGGAGTTAGTAGGTATGATCCTTTCATCTTCAATCTCTAGGAAGTATTCTAAAAACCTTAACAGCTTTCTGGCTTCGCTGTAGTAGATGCTGGAATTATCTATTTCCTCCAACAGGGGGACAATATATTTCTTTAGCACTGCCATTTCATATACTAGGGCTGAGTTAAACATAACGTCCGCTTCCTCCTGATATGGGAAGATGTTCTTCTCTTCCCCAGCCCTAACCCCCTTCCACAGTTCAAAGGTCCTTAAGGGGCTGTTGCCTCTGAATTTAGCATCCCTGACAATTCGCCTAATCAACCTGGTGTCTGTGGTAGCGATTCTATTATGGGAATCTAGGTTTAGCTGGGTTAGGGCTGAAATATAGATCTTAAACTTATGCTTCTCCGGAATTTCATAAGTTAGTTTTGGATTTAGGCCGTGGATTCCCTCTATAATTATTGGATGGTTTTCATCTACGGTGATGACCCTGCCGGACTTTTCCCTCTTGCCTGTAATGAAGTTAAACTTAGGTAGCTCTACACTTTGACCTTCCAAAAGCTTCAATAGATCTGAATTTAATAGTTCTAGGTCAATAGCCTCCAAGGCTTCAAAGTCGTAACTTCCATCTGGATTACGGGGTGTATCCTCCCTGTTTACGAAGTAATCGTCTAGGGAGATGGCTATTGGCCTCTTGCCGTTTACCCTTAACTGGATGGCCAGCCTTTGGGCAAAGGTAGTCTTGCCTGATGATGAAGGCCCTGCAATTAGGATGATGTTGTTGTCGCTGTTGGCACAGAATTCATCAGCTATTTGGCTGATCTTCTTCTCATGGAAGGCTTCGGCAATCTTTATAACCTCTGTTATTTGACCGTTAACTATCATCTCATTTAGGGAGCCCACATGGGCCAAGTCAAGGATATCCAGCCATCTGCTACATTCTTCAAAGATCTTGGCCAGCTTCTTAGGTTCTTTAAAGACATTTATATCGTAGTTGTTCTTCTTACTTGGAAAGAGGATCAAGGCTCCAGGATAGTAATACTTCAGTTTAAACTCATCTATATAGCCTGTTGAAGGGGCCAGATAACCATGGTAGAAATCTATATGGCCGTTGATTTTATATATGCTAACCCTTTCCTTATCTAGATATTTAAATAGGCGGACCTTATCTAGATAGCCTTCCTCCTCAAAGATCTTCATTACTTCCTCTTTAGTATAAAATTTCCTCTCAATCCTGTAATCCCTATTGATAATCTCCCACATCTTTCCCTCTATTTCCTTCAGCTGGGTGAATTTAATGGAATAGGGCTTCTTTAATTTAACATACAGACCAGGCCCTAGGAAGTGTTCAATGCTAACCTGGGCATCTGGATAGAGTTCCTTACAGGCGGCTATGAAGATGGCAGAAATGGTCCTGGCATAGATCCTATATCCGTCCACATCCCTATTATCTAAAAATTCTATCTCCATCCCATCTTCCACCGGGGTGTCTAGATTATAAATCTGGTTATTTATCCTGGCTCCTAAGTACTTTTTATAGTCCTTCTTAAAAATTTCCTTAGATAGGTCTAGTAAGGTGGAATCCTCATCTATCCTTACATCACCTACGCCCTTTACCCTAACTTCTAACATTTTATATACCCCCTCTTTATTCTCCTAAAGTGAACTACCTCCACCTATAGAGGTGGTGGCTTCGTGGTCAATACTCCCATCGGAGCAAGTTTACCCACGCTCAAAGGGCTGTTCCATCCCCATATTTACCATCTACATGGCTAATTTTAGTA
>JAAYLY010000079.1 GCA_012521625.1 Tissierellia bacterium
CATAGGTTCTGGATCTGCAAAATGGGCTCTAATGGCACCAATATTCGTGCCTATGTTTGCACTACTAGGATACCATCCGGCCTGGACTCAGTTCTTATATAGGATGGGAGATTCATCTACTAACATCATATCACCCCTATTCACCTATTTCCCAATTATACTGGCCTATATGAATGAATATGATGAAGAAGCCGGAGTAGGTACCCTATTATCCTTGATGATACCATATTCCTTAGTTATATTACTTGCCTGGGTTCTCCTAGGCTTCATCTGGTTCTTCATAGGCCTACCATTAGGACCTGGCGGCCAGATATTCTTGTAAAAATTTATATAAGTCTTAAAGTAATAAAAAAGGCACTTGGGTCAATAGACCAATGTGCCTTTTTAACTGCTTTATTTTATTAACAATTGGATGGTAGTGGTTAATGCCTTGTAAGCCCTTTCCAATGTCCTTTCATCGAAATCAAATCTATTATTATGGTGGGGCGCCTTTATATCTGATCCGAACATAAAGTGTAAAGCCTTGCCACCATTTTTTTCAACCTCATTCATCATATAGGTCACATCTTCCGAGCCACCTAACGATCTTGCTACTTGAACTGTGAATCCCTTCTCTCTTAAATGTTCTCCAATATAAACGACCAATTCCTCATCATAAGTATTGTAGGCTGGTGCCGAACCAACTTCCTCTATCCTATATTTTACCCCAAATGCCATTGCAGACCCTGCTATTACCTTTTCCACCTTCTCCTTAAGCATCTCATTAACCTCTTCGTTTTCTCCCCTGGTCTCAATTTGCATCAGAGCCTTATCAGCTACAATATTCCTTGAGGAACCTGCACGTAAAACTCCTACATTAAGCCTACTCATGCCTTTGGAAAACTGGGTCAAGGTATGAAGGTTAAGGGCACAACTAGCTGCAGCCAACAAGGCATTTCTTCCTAATTCAGGTGCTGCCCCTGCATGGGATGGAACTCCTTCAAAGTATATATCCAATTTAGTCGTTGCGAGAAAACCAATTGTTCCTAATCCTATAATTCCGCTTTCCACATTTAAACCTATATGGCCTGCCAGTAAATAATCTACCCCATCTAGTACTCCAGCTTCTACCATACTCTTAGCCCCACGAACACCTTCTTCTGCCGGTTGGAAAATAAGTACAAACTTCCCCCTTAAATCATCTTTATTATCCATTAGCCATTTAGCCACAAAAAGTCCTATAGTTATATGACCATCGTGGCCACATGCATGCATGGCGAAATCATTTTTGGATCTAAAATTATCCCTATTTGGCCGATGATCTTCATCTTTAGATTCTTCTATGCCGTTTGCGTCTATATCGAATCTCATGGCTATAGTAGGACCTTCCTTGCCAGTATCAAGTCTGGCAACCACTCCCGTATAGCCCTCAAGGATTTCCGAAATGTCATAGTCCACATTTAAGTCAAAGCTTTCCCTATAGCTCTTCATTTCATTAGGGTGTGGAAGGCCCATCCTCTGTCCATGGATAGCCTTACCATAACTAATATCCTCATAGCCATAGTCTTTTAAATAACCTATTATCCTTACTGTGGTCTGAAACTCCAACCAACCTGGTTCTGCTATTTGGTGAAACTCCCTTCTCATCCTCTGCATCTGCTCAAAGCTTACACTCATTTGGCATCCCCCTTTTTTATATCTTATACCCCTTATTCCCTAAACTACTTCATCTAATTTTCTCTTTACTATAGTTCCCTTTCTAGCTAATAGGTGCATTTCCATGGTGGATAAGCCTTCTAAGCCTAAACGGCTAGCACTCCTTCCTTCAGCCCTAAAATCCCTGTTAGTCATAAGCTGTGCTATATCAATGATGGAGCTTATGGCTGGTGTTTTCAATCCAAACAACTTAGCTATAGATTCCATTGGTACTAAACTACAGGGTACATCTTCATAGATGTATCTGTTTTGTAAGCCTTTAGGAGCTTGTAAGCCTTTATAAGCCGGATTATTTTGAATAGCTTCGTATATGGTGTCTCCTTTTGCTCCATAGCTTTCATACAGCCATTGGACAGCAGATTTTGTTTCAACTTGTAACAGTCTTCCTATTTCCATTCTTTCTTTATCCATCTTTTCAAGGAAATTGCCTACGGATGGGGTGATACCTTCTAGATAGTATTCAAATGGTGAACATCTTTCAATATGTCCACTATTAAGTAGGGTTGGTGCTGGGTGGAATATTGCACCGAAGTTATTGATGCTGGTTTCTAAAACATCTTTTGCAGCTATAAATTGCGGATATGCTTCATTGATAAGTTGTAGGACGTAGTCGGTCTTAGTAGCCGGTATTGCTGCAAGGGATACTTCCTTCTTGCTCTTAAAGATATGGGCGTTATTTATAGCAGTAGATCTAGCAGCGTAGATGAAGGTTTGTGCCTCAGCCACTATTATGTTATTTCTCTTTCTTTCCCTTAAGAGGGTCTCATAAACTTCTAGAGCACCACCAGTTCTACCAGGGTTCAAAACTATAACCTGTCCATCCTTTAAGTAGGGTGCCATGGCTTTTGCTAGGGAATAATGGGCTAGTGCTGGTGTTGTTACCATTATTATATCCGTATCAGTAATAGCTTCTTCTATGTTGCTGGTAACCTTATCTAATATACCTACTCCGTTTACTTCACCAGTCAAGTAAATCCTTGGGTCTTTTATTAAAGGTACTATTTTCTCAAAAGTCCTATTATAAAGATTTACCTTATAGCCTAACATGGCAAGATAACCAGCCATAGCCAGGCCACCATTTCCGGCACCGATCACACAATACCTTAGATCTCTCTTCATACTATCATCCTCTCTATCTTTATTTAGGAAATATTATGTAAACCAAAATTTGGGGTAAAAAAAACACTATGGAGTTCCATAGCATGTAAACTCCCCTTTAAACATCGCTTACGAGGTTAGCTGACGGATTAGGGCCAAGGGAATAGCCCCTCCTATTATAGGAAAGATATAATAGGATTCACCCCAAAATTGGTTCCCCCGCTTCTATATAAATAGAATTAAGCGATTATTATTTCAAAAAGCGCAATTCGTCTTTAATAGTATAACATATAATACCAGCTTTGTAAAGTATTTATCATATAAAATCCTCCTTTAATGCCCCCTTTTTACTTAGGCTTAATCCTTAGCTAAATTATCCCTTTAGTTGATTTTGATTATTTACCGACTTAAGCTCTTCTTCAGTTACTAGGTCCACATAGGCATTTCTAAGTTCTTCTGCTTCACAGCTGGTAGTATAATACCAATCCTTAACCGCCTTTTCAGTTTCTTCATCTGAGTCCTTTATACTGTAAGGATAGACTGCTATCAGCTCCCCCGTCTCCTTGTTCCTTAAGCCCACCATTTTTGCTCCATTAAATTTACCCATAAAACAACCTCCTATACTAAAAATTACTGAAGAATTAGGTCCTACTATATTCAATGGACTTTCTTCTTATGAAATAAACTATGCAAGTAATTAATGGTATAACTATGATAAAAATAAGGAATAAGACTATCCTAATTACATTTAAATCCCCCTATAGATGATAACTGATCTTATATTTATGACTATTAATATTGTTATACTGAGGATTATACTCAGTAATGACAGTATGACCTTATCCTTCTCATCCTTATTAAAGATCTTCCTCATGGTTTCCACACTAAGCATTAAAAAGGCACTTACCCTAACTAGGCTGGTTATTAGCCATCCCATAACAGCTATAGAATCTATTTTTTCTACTATTTCAAATACATCTATAGACCTAGCATATAGTAAAAAGGGGAAATTGGAGTGCTTCATATACTCAACCCCTAGGGTTATTTGACATACGATTACTATAATAGTCAATATACCTAAGGAATAAAGGGTAGATTTTTTAATTTGTTTCTATACCCCTTGAAGCACAATATATACATGTAACTATCATTCCTATGGCCACCAGATTTTCAGAGGTATCCGGTAGTATTGAGGAATTTATCAACTCCGTTTGTATGGTGGCAGTATTATGCCTAGTATTACCCCTTATTATTTCCAATAAATGTATAAATTATAAGGACTTTATTAGAAGTGCCGAAAATCAGACTAATTATGAGAAAAGAGGTAATACTATTAATGAAAAAATTATTTTCTTGAATGGAGGTAATATATGGATACTTTAGCTTTAGTCCTAGTTATAATTGGAGCCCTGAATTGGGGTTTAGTATCAGTCTTGCAATATGACTTAGTAGCCGCCCTCTTTGGTGGTAGCGATGCCATTTTAAGTAGGATAGTCTACGGTTTAGTTGCCTTAGCAGGTATTTATTGTATTAAATTCTTAATGGATAGGGATAGGGTAAGGGAATAAAAAAAGCACCTGATTATTTCAATCAGGTGCTATTCTGTATTTATGCCATAATTCTCTTCTTCAACAGTTCATAAACCAATACGGAAGTTACCGCTCCCAATAGGCCCTGGAAAATATTACCCGGTACCGATATTAAGGCTGCCTTAGGACCGTACATAAAAGTCTCTGCTATATAATAGCCAAAGGCCATCCACAGGCCCCCTACAATAGTAGCTAATAGGGGTTTTTTCCCACCGATTCTAGTCTCCAATAGTCTTCCTGCAATAAAACCCTCTATGCCTTTTACTAAAAAGGTTATAGGAACATAATGGTTATAAGCTAGCAGTAAATCTGCCAAAGCTGAACCTAACCCTCCAACTATAAATCCACCCTTCTTACCTAAAATCATGGCAGAAATAAATACTACCATATCCCCTAAATTTAAATATCCCTCAGTGGCAACCGTTGGTATGTGGATTACCATAGTCATAATGGTGGTTAAGGCTACTAAAACTGCCATCTTTGTCA
>JAAYLY010000080.1 GCA_012521625.1 Tissierellia bacterium
ATGATTTTTCTCTTGTCGTTATTTCTAACTCGTTACTTAAAAAGCAAAATTATATCTCGAAGGTGACATTTTCATAGAATAAAATCATGATTTTTTAGGTGACATTTTCACAGGTTATTGACAGTAAAAAGAAAAGCCTTTGTTGGGCTTTCCTTCTAAAATAGGCTTTTTAAGACGTTATTCTATTTAGTTAAAGTTAATTAAAGTTAAATTAAGTTAAATTAACTTGATTTGGTCTAGTTAAATTTTTAATCTAATTTGATTTATTTGAGTTTAATTATTTTTATTAATTTGATTGGTTTGGTATAACCTATTAATTCTATTGGTAATTAAATCTATTTTATTTAATTGATATTCTTTATATTGAATGCCTACCCCTATCTAATAATGGTATTTACTACTTCTATTAATCCATCTATAATATCTCCAGCCATAAGTCCATAATTCCCTACCTTCTTAGCAGCCTCCTGGCCTGCTAGGCCGTGTATATATACTCCTAAACTGGCTGCCTCCTTTGGGTTAAGGCCTTGGGCTATTAGGCCGGCTATTACTCCCGTTAGGACATCTCCAGAGCCTCCAGTAGCCATGGCATCACTACCCGATTGATTTATATAGATATGGCCTTCCCTATCAGCAATTATTGTCCTTGCATCCTTAAGTACACAGATTAAATCCTTCTTAAAGGCAAATTCCCTAGCTGCCCCCACTATATCTTCCCTTATGGCTGGGATATCCTTCTTTATCAGCCTGGCCATCTCCCCTAGATGGGGTGTGATTATTATATCCTTATCGTGGTTATCTAAGAGGGAAAGATCCTGGGAAAGGACATTGATAGCATCTGCATCTATTATTAGGGGCACATCTGCCTCCCTTAATACTAGCTCTAGAATCTTTCTTGTGGCCTTAGATATTCCCATACCTGGCCCTATGACTATCACCCTTGCATCTTTAATTCTTCCTATTAAGGTACCCTCATCTAAATCCACCCTATTATAGCCAGTTAAAACTGCTTCTGGTATTAGGGTCTGGAGTATTTCCCTATTCTCCTCTACTGTGTAGATATAGACTAGGCCTACTCCCATACGGTAGGAGGCCTTGGCTGATAAGTAAGCCGCTCCTGCCATATCAAGGCTGCCGGCAATAACTAGGACCTTGCCATAACTGCCCTTATTGGAATATGGCCTTCTTTTAGGAACCAGCTTTAGGTCCTCTGGGGTGTGGGAATAAGTCTTAGGGGATTTTTCAAAACCCAAATGGTTAATACCTATATCCTTAACCACTAGCTCCCCTGCATACTCAGCCCCTGGGTAGAGGACTAGGCCTATCTTCTTAAAGGCAAAGGTCACCGTCTTATGGGCCCTTACTGCAGTGCCTAACACCTTCCCATCATCGGCAGAGATACCCGATGGAATATCTACCGCTAATATGTAGGCGGAAGTTTTATTTATCTCATCTATGATTTCTGCATACTTACCCCTTACCTTCCTAGAAAGGCCTATGCCTAATAGGGCATCTATAATGGTGGTATATTTATTAAATTCTACCTGATCTAGTATTTTTACCCCATAGTTTCTTGCTATCTTAATCTGCTCTTTAGTCTCCTGGCTGCAGCCTTCCTCTTCATCTATAAAGAGGATTTCCACCTGGATTCCCTTAAGGTGTAAAAGCCTCCCTATGGCAAAGCCGTCTCCACCGTTGTTACCCTTACCGCATACTACCAGGACCTTGCCTAAGTCCAGTCCCTCCAGCTCCTCTACAACTGCCAAGGCTGCCCTCTCCATCAAGACCATGGAAGGCATGCCCAACTTATTTATGGTGTTAAAGTCGCATAGTTTCATTTCCCTACTATTTACTAGATATTCCATTAAACCACCTCTTATTATAAAGCTCATCTTCCCTTGCATACCAATACTTATTTTCCCACTTATATATTCTCTAAAAATCCACCAATCCCTACTTACCTTTTTATTTTTATTTTTAAATTACAAAATAATCCATCATAGCCAATTACAATATCTGCTTTTCTTAAAAAGATAACCCGACTCATAAGTCGGGTTTATTCCTAGTTGAATAAGTAGTTATAGACCATACTGGCTGCATCTTCCCTATTTAATTCATACTTAGGCCTAATATAGTCCGTTCCATCGCCTAGGATTATCCTAAGGCCGTAGGCCAGGTTCATATAGCCCTTAAGCTTTGGATCTATTTCCTTGCTATCTTGAAATATATCTGCGTATATATCCTCTATCTCAGCCAGCTTTTCATAGCCCATGGCCCTTATTATATATTTGGCCCCGTCTTCCTTACTTACCCTAGCCCCCCTATTTTCCTCTTCTTCCCTTATGATCTTCTGCTTCTTAAGCTCACCATATATGTCATCCATATTTTCTTCCCATAAGCCCTATAAGGGTTCATAGCCTTCCATAATAGGAAGAGAAAATCCTCCTGCTTTATCTTCTCCTTGGGATAGAACCTATCCCCACTAAATCCAACTCCATATTCTGTAAGTACTAGAATCTTTTCCTTGGCATAGGAATTATCTATATCATTATATAGTGGGATAGTAGTCTCCCTATAGGGCTTACCGGAATTATCTAGGATTTGTCCCGTAAAAGCATCTATGATACTTGGCTTTTCCTTATCTATCAAGTATATCAACCTTAAATCCCTTATCCCTTTTGAATTATCATTTACCATGGTGGGCAATTTCCCCTCTGAATGGGACCAGCTTAAGTTAAAACTTGTATCCCCATCATAGGAACTTACCCTGGAGACGAAGTCGTCATAATCATTGGATATCCTCAATTTTTCCTTAACCTTTAGTATCACTTCTTCCAATAACTTCTCTTCTACTCCTTGGCCGTAGGCTAGATTTGGTAATAGGGGACCAAATACTAGGCAGAAAAGCAGTATAAAGATTAGGGCCTTTTTCATCTTCCTCACTCCTATATCTGGTTTATTTTCCCTTTACAGAATATTTACACTCTTTACCAGTATTATATCACACCAGGCCCTGGATTTATATTAAAACTTATGGATAAATAAGCCACTCATAAGCTTAGGCTCAAACCAGGTGGATTTAGGAGGCATAATCTTGCCTTCATCGCTGACCCTGATTATATCCCCAATATCAGTGGGATAGAGTAGGAAGGCCACTTTATCCTCCTCCAAGCCTGCCTTAATCTTATCCAGCATGCCCACTCCCCCAACAAAATCAATTCGGTGGCTGGTCCTGGGATCTTCTATTCCAAGGATAGGCCCAAGGATGTTGTTCTGCAGGATGGAGGGGTCTAGGGATTCAATAGGGTCGTCTTGTTTGTAGGTGCCATCCCTAGGGATTAATTTGTAGGCCTTATCTTTAAAGGCCAGGGTAAATTGCCCCTTTTTCTTGGGCTCTTCCAACTCTTTTAGAGCCTCCACTACAAACTTTTCCTTTACCCTTTCTAAAAATTCCTCCTGCCTATAGCCATTTAAGTCCTTCACCAGCCTGTTATAAGGCATAATATAGAGCTCATCTTCCGAGAAGATAACCGACAGGAAGTAGTTAAACTCCTCTCCTCCGGTGTATTTGGGATTTTCCTCCCTCTTCTTAAGGCCTACCTTATAGGCTGAAGCCGTCCTATGGTGGCCATCGGCAATATATAGGCTGTCTAGGGACTTAAACAACTTCACTAACTCAGCCTGGGCCCCTTCATCATCCACAATCCATAAAACCTGCCTAACCCCATCCTGGGAGCTAAAGTCATAAACTGGCTGGTGGTTTTCTATCCAATCCTTTATGAAAGCCTTAATGTCTCCATTTTTCTTATGGAAGAGAAATACCGGCTCAGTATTGCCACCTACTGTATAGAAGTGGTTAACCCTGTCCTCCTCCTTGTCCACCCTAGTTAGTTCATGTCTCTTGATTGTGCCTCTAGCATAATCGTCAATAGATGCACAGGCCACTAAGCCATCCTGGATCCTACCATCCATAATCTGCCGGTAGATATAGAAGTTCCTCTTTTCCTCCTCTATTAGATAGCCCTTAGATAAAAATTCCTCTAAATTTTCCTTAGCCTTGTCATAAACTTGCTGGCTATAGGGGTCTGTATCTAGCGGTAAATCTATTTCAGACCTTATAATATGGAGGAAGGAAAGGGGATTATCCCTCCCCTCCTCTAGAGCTTCATCATAGGTTATTACGTCGTAGGGTTTGCAAGCAATTTTTCCTTCCAAGCCTTCCTTAGGCCTAAATCCTTTAAAGGGTCTAATCTCTATCATAAGCTTCCTCCTAAATTGCTATAGTCTTATATTCCTTTATAAAGTTCATTACGATTTGAATAATCTCCTCCCCAATCCTCCTCTGGGCTTCCTCTGTGGCAGCACCTATATGGGGTGTACAGGATACCCTTGGATGATTTAATAGCTCTGGATTTGGATTGGGCTCATTGGCATATACGTCCAAGCCTGCTCCGGCTACCCTATTCTTCTGTAAGGCTTCCAGTAAGGCCTCCTCATCTATGATTCCACCCCTGGCTGCATTGATGATGAAGACTCCATCCTTCATGATTTCAAATTCCTCCCTGCCGATTAGGGGCTTATCCGTAGCTGGAGTGTGAACGGAGATGAAGTCTGCCTTCCTTAAAAGGTCCTGAAATTCACAGTACTTATACTTATTATCCATCTTTACAAACTTGTCGTAGAAGACCACATCCATTCCCAAGGCCTCAGCTTTTTGGGCTAGGTTCCTACCGATTCGGCCAAAGCCTATAATACCTAAGGTCTTGCCATATAGCTCAACGCCGGTGTAGACCTTCTTATTCCAGATACCCTGGCGCATGGTTAAGTTTGATTCATTGATGAACCTTGATAGGCTAAACATATGGCCTAGTACCAGTTCGGCTACAGAGTTACTGCTGGCATTGGGAGTATTGGTAACTAGAATCCTGTTTTTCTTGGCATATTCCAAATCAATATTATCTAGGCCGACGCCGGCCCTAATTATCATCTTAAGCCTACCACCCTTGGCTGCATCTATTACCTCCCTATCTACCCTGGTGGCAGATCTTACTATAAGAATATCGTAATTTTTTATATTCTTAATTAAGGCCTCCTTATCATGCTTCTTTGTATCTAGCTGGATGTTATTTTCTTGAAAAAACCTTAAGGCATTTTTATCTAAACCATCGTTTGCCAGTATCCTCATATCTATCCCCTCCTAAAGACCTAAGATATCGTCTATATTATTCAACAATTCCTTTATATCATCCAACTGGGTATCCCCCATATGGGCTATTCTAAAGGTCTTATCCTTCAGGCTGCCGTAGCCGTTGGATATGACCATCCCCCTCTTTTTCAATTCCTCATTTAAGGCTGATATATTTACCCCCCTGGTATTTTCTACTGTGGTTACAGTCCTAGACAGGTAGTTTTCATTAGCAAAGAGCTTAAACTTCTCCCTTGCCCACTGCCTAACTACTTCTGCCATCTCTAGGTGCCTCTTGTGCCTATTTTCTAACCCTTCCACCTTTAAGATATAATCCAGCTGATGGTCTAAGGCGAACATGTGGGAAATGGATGGGGTGGAAGGGTATTGATAATTCCTTTCTTTGATATATTTATAAAGATTTAAAAGGTCGAAATAATAACCCCTATTTTTAACCTTCTTAGCCCTTTCTATGGCCTTCTGGGAGAAGGTACAGATGGATATGCCTGCTGGTAGGCCTAGGCACTTTTGACTGGAGGTTATGGCTATGTCTATCCCCAGCCTATCTACCTCTACCTTATGTCCCCCTGTCGAGCTGACCATATCTACGCAGAAGATGACCTCTGGATACTTCTTTACTACCTCCCCTATTTCTTCAATGGGATTTGCAACCCCTGTAGAGGTTTCATTGTGGGTAATAGTGATTAGGTCATATTTCCCACTACTTAGGACCCTATCCACCATCTCAGCTTCAGTAATATAACCCATAGGGCTTTCATAGAGGTCAGCTTCAACTCCGTTATTTACACCAATATCATACCAACGCTTACCGAAGGCACCGATGGAAAAAACTGCTGCCCTTTTATAGGTGCAAGACCTAATGGCCCCTTCCATCAAACCAGTTCCCGATGAGGTTGACAGAAGGATCTCTTCCTCTGTATTGAACACTTTCTTCATCTTTTCAGAAATTCTTCTTTGTAGTTCCGATGCATCCTTTGTCCTATGGCCTATCTGAGGCGAAGCCATCTTGGATAATACATCCTCTCTCACATCTACTGGTCCAGGTATAAATAATTTAGTATGCATAATAAAGCCTCCTTTAGCAGTTTGTCTCTATAAAAAAATTCCCGTCACCTTATAATAGGGACGAGAATTACCCGCGTTGCCACCCAATTTAACAGATTAAGCTTTTCTATCTGTTCACTCCTAGCCTTTATCGCAGGCTATACGTCTTACTTATTTCGCAAGATGCTCCGAAGCGGATTCGCTAGTAATTGGTCTGCAAATTCCCACCAACCATTTGCTCTCTGAAAGACAATTACTAACTACTTCTCTCCTTCATTGCATTAAAGTATTTAATATATTATTGTAATTTTAAGATTATTTTATTTACTTGTCAAGTATTATTTGGGAATTTTTTAAATATTTATATAGACTTTTCTAGACCTAGTATCTAGCACCATCATCAGCTGGGTGGCAGAAAAAAACCCTATTAGGGCAATAGGGTAAATGCCAAAGCTATAATAGAGCTTTAAACTTTATATTAAATTAGGTATACTAACTAACTATCAAAGGATATTTCTATCTTATTTTCCTTACAAAACTTAAGCAGCATTCCCTTTAATTTTTCTTCTCCTCCTATGTCATATAAAACTACAGCTTTTTTAAAGGAACCCTTATAATTTTCATCCTTTAGGTGGTACTGGGCTATCCCCTTTCTTGAATATAACAAGCCAAGGTTATTAAGCTTGTTGTTCTCTATGCAAACCCTAATACCTTCATCGGCATAATATAAGGCCTTTTGGCTGATGGAATTCCTTAGATAAAGCCCGTATGAAAGGCCCCTAGTATAAGTAGGTTTATAAGCCCCCAGGAATTTAGGCTTAAAATATTTATTCCAGATGTAAGGACTACATAGGGCGTAAGTACTATGATAGCTGCAATAAATTGTATTACCGTCCTATCCATACCGGTGACGGTCTTTATCAGCTTATTTAAAATGTCCGAGGTTTTAAAAAAACTTCTCAATAAGAGAAGTTTTTAATCTAATCTCCCTCTTATCTCCTAAGTAAGATTACCTACAGGATTTAGCACCGTGCATTATAAAAATGCCGGTTGCCGAGCTTCATTGGGCCAGTCCCTCCGCTACTCTCAATAAGAGTTTTGTTATTTAATCTTATATTTTTTATATTAGATAACGATTTATCACTCTAATCTAGTAATGTCAATAGTTCATTTATTTTTAATCAATCCCAATCCCCAAGACATCTTTCTATAAGGGCCTCATCTATATTGCCGCCGGTTAAAACTACTGCCACATTCTTACCGGCAAAGCTTTGTGGATTCTTCATGATAGCAGCCACCCCAATGGCCCCCGCTGGCTCCACCACTAGCTTCTCCTTAAGTAAGAGGTGCTTAATGGCCCTTTTAATATCCTCCTCTTCAACCAGGATTATGGAATCGATACAATCCTTAGCCATCTTAAAGGGAATATAGCCTACCCCTCCTACTAGGGCATCGCAGATGGATTCCTCCGTAGGATAAGTTTCGTAATATTTGTTATCCCTCAAGGAAGCCACCATGGCAGGGCAGGCAGCCGTTTGAAGTCCGATAATCTCTATATCCGGCTTTATGGCCTTAGCGGCTACGCTAATGCCGGTAATTATTCCACCGCCCCCTATGGGAACTAGGATGGTATCAATATTGGGGTTTTCCTCCAGTATTTCTAAGGCAATTGTCCCCTGGCCAGAGATGACCACCTCATCGGAGCAAGGATCTATGAAGGTGGCTCCTGTAGACTTTATCCTTTCTAAACCTATTTCATGGGCCTGGTCATAGTTTTGACCCACCAACTCCACCCTGGCTCCATAATGTTTGATCTTTTCCACCTTTACCCTGGGGGTAGTCTCCGGAACATAGATGGTGGTATTAGTTATACCCAATAGGTGGGAGGCATAGCTGACGGCTGCCCCATGGTTACCTGAGGAAATGGCTACAATTCCCCTTTCCCTTTCCTCTTCACTAAGGCTGGTGATTTTGCTTAGGGCCCCTCTAATTTTGGCACACTTCATCTTCTGTTGGTTTTCTAGCTTTAAATATACATTAACATCCTTACTTAAAGCTATGGATTTTTCCAAGGGGGTCCTATATATATATTTCCCTATCCTCTTTCTAGCATCTAAAATTGTGTCAAAAGTAATCATCAAATCCTCTCCTTCTATTTCACCCAATACCCCCAGAAAAATATCTTTATTATAACATTATAGCTTTTCTTCCGCAAGGGCCTGGGCTTCTGCAAACCACTTTTCAATTAAGCCCTTTTCCTTGATTTCAGCTAGGATTTCATTGATCTTCTCCGTCAATTCGTCATTGCCTTCCTTTACGGCTATGGCCACACCACCAGATTCATCCTTGAGTACAAGCCCTTCCACCATCATTATATCATCATTTACCTTGGCAAAGGATTGGGCCACTGGAGTCTCCATAATGGTTGCATGGATCTTCTTGGTCTTTAGATTCATCACCAGGTCTGCACTAGATTGTAGGCTGATGATTTCAGAATCGTTTAGTTCATTTTTTGCTATATCCTCCTGGACGGTGGCAATTTGAACTCCTACAGCCTTATCAGTTAAATCCTCAAGGGAGTTTATTTGGTCAGCATTATCCTTATGGATTAGAACTGAAAAGTTGGCCTCATAGTATATATCGGAAAAGTTAGCCTTTCTCTCAGGTTTAGGATTCATACCTGCAATTACTATGTCCAGCATACCCGTATCAAGACCAGCCAGCAGGTTATTAAAGGCCATATCCTTAATCTCCAATTCAACCCCTAGGGAGTCTGCTATATATTTGCCTATTTCTATATCCAGGCCTACGATTTGGTCCTTGCCGTCGATTATGGCATGGAATTCAAAGGGTGGGTAATCAGCATTGGTGCCTAGAACTAGCTTACCCTTATCAATAATCCTTTGTACTTCTCCCACTTTAGCTTTAGTATCTTCTACTTCTACTCCTAGCTCTGCTTCAGCCTGATTAGAATTTGTCCCCTGAGGCTCACCATTCCCACAAGCAGTTAAAACTAGACCAACTAGTAAAAGTAATGCCAACAAGATGCTCATTTTCTTCATAAAGATACTCCTTTCTTTAAATTAGATTTATAAATCATTAAAGTATAGAAGTTTAAAAAATAGGCACCTTAAAGATTTTTCTCTGCTAGAACTTGGGCTTCTAGGAACCACTTATCTATTAGCCCTTTTTCCTTAACTTCCTCTAGAATTTCATTTATCTTGTTGGTTAATTCATCCTTGCCCTCCTTTACTGCCACTGCTATTCCCAAACTTTCATCCATCAGCTGGATACCTTCCAGCATCATGATGTCATCATTGGTCTTCATGAAGGATTTGGCTACTATAGTATCTAGGATAGTTGCATCCACCTTCTTAGTCTTTAGGCCCATGATTAAGTCTGCACTTGATTGGAGGCTTACTACTTCAGAATCGGCTAACTTATTCTTAGCCAGGTCTTCCTGGATTGAAGCTATTTGTACTCCTACCTTCTTGCCCTTTAAGTCCTCTAAATCCTTTATCTGACCAGCGCTATCCTTATGGATTAGGACTGTAGATTTGGATTCATAATAGATGTCTGAGAAGTTAGCCTGCCTTTCTGGCTTAGGTACCATTCCTGAAATAACCATATCCAGCATACCAGTCTCTAAACCTGCCAATAGGTTGCTAAATTCCATCTCTTTAATCTCCAAGTCTACTCCCAAGGAATCAGCTATATATTTGGCTAACTCAATATCTAAACCTACCACTTGATCCTTGCCATCTACTAGGGCGTGGAATTCAAAGGGTGGAAAATCTGGGTTAGTTCCTAGGACTATCTTGCCCTTGTCAATTATATTTTGGACTTCCCCTCCTTGAGTATTAGCTTCTTGAGTATTAGATTCTTTAGCATTAGCTTCTTGAGACTCCAACTGATTTTCAACAGCTCCCTGTGCATCATTGCCTCCACAGGCTGTTAAAAAGATGCTTAAAAGAAGTATAATTGCTAGTAATAAACTCAACTTTTTCATATCCTATCTCCTTTCATTAATCTTGTTTAATGAATTAATAATAGCCCCTAGCCCTTGGCCCCACAAACTTTTCTTTTCCTACCCTTGATTAGACTTCTAGGATAGGCTAAAAATAAACTTATCCAAAAGATATAAATCTATTAAATCAATAAATCCAAATTTAAAATTATAGAAAATCATTAATACTTAAAAGTTATAAAAAAACTCCCGCTCCTAAGTTATACTTAGGAACGGGAGTTAACTCCGTGTTGCCATCCTAATTCGCATATACCTCACGATATATGCCTCATCAAGTACATCTATATAGTTGTTCCATATAGATATACCCTATCCCTGTAACGGGCGAACCCGATGCAGCCTTGATGAATAAGCTATCTTCTATTCATCTCGGTGCATGACTCAGAGGTCCTCTTCCCTTTAACCTTCTTCGTTCCCTTTCACCAAACGGAACTCGCTGTGGAAGAATAATTAAAGCTACTCTCCTCTTCATAGTCCTTAAGATTTTATTTACTTAGTCCTTAATTTTAAATCTATAATGATTCATTTACTAGTTCGTTGGCTTCAACGAACCATTTTTCTAATAAGCCCTCTTCCTTAGCAGCCGCTATGATTTCGTTTAGCTTTTCTGTTAATTCATCGTTACCCTTTTTAACAGCTATAGCTACTCCACCTGAATCTATGTCGAAGTTTAAGCCTTCTACTACAATTATGTCTTCATTAACTTGTGCATAGGACTCAGCTACTGGAGTTTCCATAATTGCACAATCGATCTTATTAGTCATTAGGTTCATAACTATATCTGGGTTGGTTCCTAAGGATTTAACTTCTGCATCCTTAATCTCTTCCTTAGCTACCTCTTCTTGGATAGTACCTATTTGCACACCTATAGACTTTCCTTCCAGGTCTTCCATCTTAGTAATCTTATCTGCATTGTCCTTATGGATTAAAACTGCTAGATTAGCTTCATAGTAGATGTCAGTAAAGTTTGCTTCCCTTTCTGGATCTGGATTCATACCTGCTATTACCATATCGACCATGCCTGTGGCTAGGGCACCTAGTAGCTTATCGAAGTCCATATCCCTAATTTCCAATTCTACTCCCAACTCATCGGCTATATATTTAGCCAGTTCAATATCGAAACCTACGATTTCATCTTTTCCATTGATCATAGCGTGGAATTCAAAGGGTGGGTAGTCCGCACTTGTACCTAATACGATAGTCCCCTTATCCTTTATATCTTGGACAGTTAACTGACCATTTCCTCCATTTTCAACCTGTGTACCATTACCCTTATCGCTAGTATCTCCTACATTTGCATCATTGCTGCCACAAGCCGTTAAGATGACGCTGAATACCATGATTAATGCTAGTAATAAACTAATTTTCTTTTTCATTTTATGTCTCCTTCCTTTCTTGTTTTGATTTTTGTCCAACAACTAAAAAAACCCTCATCCCTAAGTATTTACTTAGGAACGAGAGTTTACTCGCGTTGCCATCCTAATTCGCACATACCTCACGATATGTACCTCATCAAGTACATCTAATGATATACTCTATCACTGTAACGGGTGAACCCGATGCAGCCTTGATGAATAATCTAACTTTTATCCATCTCGGTGCATAACTCCGAGGCCCTCTTCACTTTAACCTTCTTCGTTCCCTTTCACCAACCGGAACTCGCTGTAGAAGAATAAATTAAAGCTACTCTCCTCTTCATTGCTCTTCAACTTTATATTTTGAAAACTATTATACATCAAATTTAAAATTTGTAAAGTACTTTTTTGAAAAATGTTTTAGTCAATTATATCATTAAAGCGTTAAACCTTATAATAAAATTGAAAATAAGCCTATTTGCCTATATAATGATATTATCTAAAATCCATCAAAGAGGTATTGCTATGAAAATATTATATTATTATTTAATTATAATCAATATATTGACCTTCCTATTTTTTGCCACTGATAAATATAAGGCCAAGAAAAATTTATGGCGGATTCCTGAATCTACCCTGCTCCTCCTATCCTTTATAGGGGGTAGCCTAGGGGGAATCCTTGCAATGAATCTCTTCCACCACAAAACTGCAAAGACAAAATTTAAAATTCTGATGCCAGTATTTTTAGTTATTAACACCATTGTATTATATTATATAACAAGCTCTATTGACTTATAAATATACTATAAAAATCCAGTGTATAAGAAATTTCTTATACACTTTTTTTATTGATTTAGACCTTATAGGTAGTCTATAAACCTTTATGATTTAGCAGAAGATATATTGATTAAAGCGTTTCAATACCTTATAGGTAGTCTATAAACTTAATTCAACTGGCTTAAATAAACCACGACTTGAAAAAGTTTCAATACCTTATAGGTAGTCTATAAACCTTGCCCAAATCCTTGGCTGCCTTTCTTACTAAAGTTTCAATACCTTATAGGTAGTCTATAAACTGTAGAATATGCCAGTATGGAAGAAAATTATATTTGGTTTCAATACCTTATAGGTAGTCTATAAACCTTTTAAGTTGTCCCACATTTCTGCAGCTTTATTAGTTTCAATACCTTATAGGTAGTCTATAAACGGCCTTCCTTATGCCTCATTAATAGGCCATATACTATGTTTCAATACCTTATAGGTAGTCTATAAACACAAGGACATCGGAAAAACTTTGATAGTTTTGATTGTTTCAATACCTTATAGGTAGTCTATAAACTATGGAGGGTATGTTTACCTTTACTTATATGGATAGGTTTCAATACCTTATAGGTAGTCTATAAACGATAGTCTTTGAGATATATCTTGTCAACGTTCATTTTTGTTTCAATACCTTATAGGTAGTCTATAAACCTGTAATCTTATCCATTTATTTCACCTTCAAAGCTCTAGTTTCAATACCTTATAGGTAGTCTATAAACCTTATTATATAAGTTTAGGTGCACAAGAAGGACAAAAGTTTCAATACCTTATAGGTAGTCTATAAACTAAGGGCTTCAAGATATGGTAATTCCAATGTTTCTAAGTTTCAATACCTTATAGGTAGTCTATAAACCTCCAAAATGGGAAATCCCAATTGTCACAGAAACAAGTTTCAATACCTTATAGGTAGTCTATAAACCTAAAAAATATGATAGGCATAATTTACCAAAATTCATGTTTCAATACCTTATAGGTAGTCTATAAACACTATATTATTGATAGCCATATCACGTAGAGCTATGTTTCAATACCTTATAGGTAGTCTATAAACCCTCATAAAGGGCTCTATTTTCTTTGTTTCGTTGCCAGGTTTCAATACCTTATAGGTAGTCTATAAACTCTATAGGTTCCATATTATATGCACTAACTAAGCCAAGTTTCAATACCTTATAGGTAGTCTATAAACCCGTACACACCTCAATATTACTATATTTATATTTTATCATTATTACCATAACTTTCAAACCATTTCCTGTAAACATGTAAATATCACATTTTTTATTTCGTCCATCCCTATGGTTTTTTGCACTATTGGGGGTCGACGGATTTTTAATTATCTTTTAAATTAATTATATTTACTTAGATAAGTCACCTTTTAATAATCTAACACAGCCAAAGCCCTGGCTATTCTTGCTTCCAAAACCTGTATCAAGGCCTAATTGTAGGAGCTCCTTTTTGCCCCTGATTATAAATTTTCCTGATGCCCCCTTTACTACTATATTTTTATAATAAACTAGGTTTTGCCCAGGAGTGTTGATGGCCTCTATCTCTATCCCTTCATCAAAGCTTAAGTCAGCATTATAGAAGGCATTATACTTCCGTATTAAATTCTCAGATACTATCCTATTAAAATCCCCTTCATTAGGCATAAAATAGCAAGTATATTTACTGCCATCTAGTCTAAAAAGGGTGCTATAGGTCACTATGGGCGAAAGGGTCTGTACTACTATTTCTTCCTTATTAGCTAGGAGCTTGTCCAGCTGAATTTGCTCTACAACTACCCTATTACCAGCTATATTAAGATCATCCCTTAGGAGCATAAAGTTGGATATGGATTTACAAAACTCCTCTATTGGTGAGGAGACTATAAATTCTATCTTTTTTCCAAAGTTAAGCATCCTTCCAGCCTTCCTACCCCTATTTAAAATCCTTGAAAAGGTAAATAGCTTAAAGCTTCTGGAATTCTTTGAATATCCCTTATCATGTAAAAATCTTGCTAAATCCCCATCGATGTTATTATAGATAAAGGCTTGCAAGATATGGTTGTAATGGATGGGTAAGACTATATCCTGTTCACTTATAAAACTAATCCTTATTTGCATACTTTCCTCCAAAAAATTTATTCCTTGAATAGGTCATATATAAAGTATTCTATCTATATGGCCTTAAATCCTTTTTTTATTATATTTTACTCTATCTATTTTTTAATCTATATAAGCCTAGTTATTAATCCAAGAAGGTAAATAATAGATTTTTAACAGCTTAAGTTTCATAATATCTCATATAGAAAAAAATTTATCATAATTCAATATAATTTCTAATTAAAAAGGCCTAAGGATATTAAGCCTTAGACCTTTCATAAATATTTAATTTATTCCGTTACTATTCCGTAGATTAACTCTGATGGTTCTACCTCTTTCTCTGAATAAGTGTAAGCCTTTAACAGCCTTTCTAAGGCTTTTTCTGTCTTTGCCTCATCATTGCTATGTATTCTAGCTATGGTATCTCCAGCTTCTACCCTGTCTCCAACTTTCTTGAATAATTCTATTCCTACTGCTAAATCGATTACACTATCCTTATTTTCCCTTCCTGCACCTAATTCTAAGGCGCTCATACCTACTTCAACGGCTTCTATGTGCTTGATATAGCCACCTTCTTCAGTCTTTACGTCAATTACATACTTAGCCTTTGGAAGTAGGTCTGGATTATCCACCACTGCTGGGTCTCCTCCCTGTCTTTGGATGAATTCCTTAAACTTCTCTAGGGCTAAGCCCTTCTCCACTACTTCCTTCAATCTTGCTATGGCCTCTTCTTCATCCTCAACCACCTTAGATAAGACCAACATCTGAGCCCCTAATTTTAGACATAGTTCATACAGGTCTTCTGGTCCCTTTCCTTGCAATGTTTCGATGGCTTCCTTCACTTCTAGAGCATTTCCTACAGCCCTGCCTAGAGGCTGGTCCATATTGGAGATTACTGCCACCGTTTGACGACCCATGCTGTTTCCAATATTCACCATAATTCTAGCCAATTCAAAGGCATCCTCTTTTTCCCTCATAAAGGCACCGCTACCTGTTTTTACGTCTAATACAATGGCATCGGCCCCTGATGCCAACTTCTTACTCATGATGCTGCTGGCTATTAGGGACATGTTGTCCACTGTTGCAGTTACGTCCCTTAGGGCATAAAGCATCTTATCGGCTGGCGCCAGGTCGCCTGTCTGGGCACATACGGCTAGTTTTATTTCATTTACATTTTTTATGAAGTCTTCATTGGAGATCTCCACTGAAAAGCCTGGTATGGTCTCTAGCTTATCTATAGTTCCACCAGTATGGCCTAGTCCCCTACCAGACATCTTAGCCACAGGCGCTCCCACTGCTGCCACCATAGGTCCCAATACTAGGGTGGTAGTATCCCCTACTCCACCTGTACTGTGTTTGTCTACCTTAACGCCATCTATTTCTGATAGGTCCAAAACATCACCAGAATTCATCATGGCTTCAGTTAGATAGACCGTCTCTTCCCTATTCATCTTTTGGAAGTAGATGGCCATAAGTAGGGCAGAGGCTTGATAGTCAGGAATCCTCCCCTCCGTATAGCCTTTTATGAAAAAATCGATTTCTTCCTTACTAAGGGCATGCCCATTTCTCTTTTTCAAAATAATATCGTACATATTCATACCTTTCACCTCATTTCAAAGATGGAAAAAAGGCATTGGCAGTGTAAACCAACACCTTTTACTATTATTCTAAGTCCTTTGGTGTAAATGCTAATGGTAATATTTCATTAAGGGACAATACCTTATACTCATCTTCGCTTTTAGCTAAGATGATTTTAAAGTCTTCTAAATCACAGAATTCGGCCATAACTTGCCTACATACTCCACAAGGAGCTGCATATTCAAATTCGCCTTCAGGAGTACCAGCTGGACCGCCTACAACTGCTATGGCTTCAAACTCCATGTCTCCTTCTGAGACTGCCTTGAAAAAGGCTGTCCTTTCGGCACAGTTACTAGGTGTATATCCAGCATTTTCAATATTGCAACCCCTATAGATCTTGCCATCTTTAGTCAAGAGGGCTGCTCCCACATTATAATGGGAATAGGGTGCATAGGAAGATTCCCTAGCTTTAAATGCTTCTCTTATTAGTTCCTTATAATCCATATTACTCCCCCCGTTTAATTATATGATAGTTTTTATAATTTATTATTTTTCATATGGTACTCCACTTGCCTTAGGTCCTACTGAACGACCAACAAAGACTACTAATACTATTACAGTTAGTACGTAGGGTAACATGGCTACAATTTGGCTTGATAGGAGGCTTCCACCACCAAGTTGTATAACTAATGCCTGGGCTAGGCCGAAGAATAGGCATGATAGATATACTCCAACCGGCTTCCACTTACCAAAGATAACAGCAGTTAGGGCGATAAAGCCGTGGCCGCTAATGGCAGTTGGAACAAAGTTAGATAAGATGGAAAGGGTCATTGATGCTCCGCCTAAACCAGCCAAAAAGCCTGAAGTAATTACACAGATATATCTAATCTTATATACATTTAAGCCTAAGCTGTCAGCTACCCTAGGATGCTCCCCTACTGAGCTTATCCTAAGCCCCCACTTAGTCTTAGCAAATATGAACCAAATTACTAACATCAATATAAAGGCAATTACTGCCGTTACTTCAAAGTTCAGCCTGCTAAAGGCACCTAATACACTACTATCGCTAAATATCCTAGGCAACTTCTTAGGTACAGGTGGGGTATTTAAAGAACCAAAGACTATCCTAACTAAGAAGAGGGATGCTCCTGCCCCTAAAAGGTTGATGGCAATACCAGAAACGCTTTGGTCTGCCCTGAAGGATATGGAAGCTACAGCATGTAGTAAGGCCATAAGGGCTCCTGCTATACCTGCACATAGGAAACCTACCCAAGGGCTACCACTTAAATAGGCCGCACTTACTCCAGTAGCTGCTCCTATGGTCATCATACCTTCTAAGCCGATATTAGTTACTCCACTCTTCTCGCTTATTAAGCCTCCTAGTGCACCAAAGGCTAGAGGGGTGGAATACATCACCGTATTACTTATAAGGAGTAATAATTTACTTAACATCCTTTTTTCCTCCTCTTTGGTTGATTTTATTTATAATTAGAGGAATAAGTGAAACTAAGGCCATACAGAATACTATGGTACCTATTAGGATATCGATGATTTCAGAAGGTGCACCGATCTCCAACTGTATGGTTCCACCACCATAGGTTAGTCCTGCAAATAGGAGGCCTGCAAAGATACATCCTATGGGAGAGCCTCCAGCCATTAAGGCCACTGAAAGTCCATTGAAACCATAATTTTCCTGAGCCATCAACTCAAACAACCTATGGGATACCCCTGTAATAGACAAGGCACCTGATAGTCCGGCAATTGCACCTGCAATTAAAAAGGTCTGTATGGTATTTTTAGCCACATTAATACCAGCAGCTTCAGATGCATGCTTGTTCATACCTACGGCCCTTAGTTCATATCCTATTGTAGTATTCTTCAATATGAAGTGTATAGTTAAGGCTACAATAATAGCTATTATAATCCCAATATTGGCACTTGTCTTTCCTATTACTTCCCTTATAAATTCATTATTTCTAATAACTTCCAAACCAGCCTCTGACATCTTCCAGTTGTAGATAGGGTCTAAGCCTGAAGCATTGATCTGGTAAGTAGTAGTGGTACCTGGCTCATGGAATCTTTCTAGATTGACTATATAATTTCCTGCATAAAATGCAATCCAGTTAAACATTATTCCGGTAATTACTTCATGGATACCTCGCTTAGCCTTTAATAGGCCTGATATGGCACCATATAGACCACCGGCCAGGGTTCCTGCTAGTAGTACTAAAGGGAATTGAATATAGGAAGGAAAATCAAATAAAATTCCTACCACAGCTGCTGCAATTGTACCTACGATATACTGGCCTTCAACTCCTATGTTGAAAAGTCCAACCCTTAAGGCAAAAGCAAAGCTTATACCAGTAAGTATTATGGGGGAGGCCTTAATGATAATATTCATTATGTATCGAGGTTTTGAGAACATGCCTTTAAACAGGATACTATATACTTCAAGAGGGTTATATCCTGTAGCTCCTAATACTAATGCAGCAACTAAAAAGCCAATGAAGATAGCTATTACTGCAAAAGTAAACTGACTTCTTAAGATTTTCGATACCCTATCCATTGACTTTCCCTCCTGCCATTAATAGACCGATGGTCCTTTCATCTATAGTGCCCTGCTCAAAGGTATCTACTATAGCCCCATCGTATATAACTGCTATGGTATCTGATAAATTCATTATTTCATCTAATTCAAAGGAAATCAAGAGGATTGCCTTGCCCTTGTCCCTTTCCTGAACTAGGGTTTTGTGGATATATTCTATAGCACCCACATCCAGCCCCCTAGTAGGCTGAACTGCTATTAAGAGGTCTGGGTTATTTTCCAATTCACGGGCAATTATGACCTTCTGCTGATTTCCACCAGATAGGCCTTTAACTGGTAGGTTTTCACAGTCATCAGGCCTTATATCGAATTTCTTAATTAATTCCTTGGCCTTTTTAACAGCCTTATCTTTTAAAATGATTCCTCTTTTTGAATACTCCGGTTTATTAAAGCTTTCAAGGATGACATTTTCAGCAACGGTAAAGTCTAATACTAGGCCTACCTTCTGCCTATCCTCATGGATAGTTGCCACCTTATTTTCAATTACGTTCTTTGGAGAAGTATTCTGTATTTCCTTTCCATTTATCTTTATCTCACCCTTATCCGTAGGCCTTAAGTTGGTGATGGCTTCTACTAATTCCTTCTGCCCATTTCCATCAACACCTGCAATACCTAAGATCTCTCCCCTTCGGATCTTTAAATTCAAACCCTTTACTGCATATAGGTCCTTTTCATTTTTCACATATAGGTCATCGATTTCAAAGACCACATCCCCAAATTTAGCAGGAGACTTATCTACTACTAGATTAACTGCTCTTCCTACCATCAGGTTGGCCAATTCCTCTTCACTTACATTGGCCACATCAACAGTATCTATATACTTACCCCTGCGGAGGATAGTACACTTTTCTGCTGATTGCTTAATCTCCTTTAGTTTGTGGGTAATGATTATGACAGTCTTTCCATCATCTACCAACTTGTGCATGATATTTAAAAGCTCTTCTATTTCTTGGGGAGTTAATACAGCTGTAGGTTCGTCTAATATTAAAATATCAGCCCCTCTATAAAGGGCCTTTATAATCTCTACCTTCTGCTGCATTCCTACGGAAACTTCTTCTATTACTGCATTTGGATCTACTTCTAAGCCATATTTCTCTATTATATCTAGAATCTTCTTATTTGCCTTATCTATATCTATAACACCAAAGCCCTTAGTTTCCTCCATTCCAAGGATTATGTTTTGAGCTATGGTGAAGTTTTCAACTAACATAAAGTGCTGATGAACCATACCTATACCATGTTCTATGGCTACGTTAGGGTTTTTCACATCTACCTTCTTACCATTGATGTAGATTTCCCCCTCATCTGCATTCAGTAGTCCATATAGTATACTCATCAGGGTAGTTTTACCGGCACCATTCTCTCCTAAAATGGAGTGAATGGTGCCCCTTTTTATATCTATGTCAACACTATCTAATGCAGTGAATGTACCGAATCTTTTCGTAATCCCTCTCATTTGAACTGCATAATCTTCCTGAATCCTCACAACACGCACCGTCCTTCTATTTATCCAACTGAATTAGTTAACAAATGCTTCGAAAGTAGCTTGGTCATGTGGTGGATCTATTTCCCCATTGATGATCATCTCTTGGATTTCCATGGCCTTTTCATATACTGCTGGATCCATATTTGGGTTGTTAGCAGGAATACCAACTCCACCGTTTTCTAGACCATAGTAGATAATTTGTCCACCTAGATCTTCACCCTCTAAGATTCTCTTAGATAGGTCTTTTGTTATAACTCCTACATTCTTTAAAGCAGAAGTTAATACATTATCAGGAGCTAGATAGGATTGGTCACGGTCTACTCCTATTACCCACTTATTATCTTCTACAGCTTGTTCTATAACACCGTTACCAGTAGCACCAGCTGCTACGAAGATTATGTCGTTACCATCGTTATATAGGGATGCAGCTATAGCCTTACCCTTAGCAGCATCAGTGAAGCTTTCTGCAATTTGTACGTCTACTTGGATTTCCTTGCCTAATTCCTTAGCAGCATAGTCTACACCTGCTCTAAATCCATACTCAAAGTAATCCATAACAGGACTTCTCATACCGCCTACATAAGCAACCTTGTTGGTTTCTGTAGTTAATCCTGCTATGTAACCAACGATGAAGGATGCTTCTTCCATATTAAACATTGCTGATGTAACATTATCAAGCATTTCTTCAAATACATGGTCTACGATGGCATACTTTTGATCTGGGTTCATTTGGGCACTATTGTATAGTGGCTCAGCTGTATTAAAGCCTATTCCCCAGATAAGGTCGTGTTCACCATCTACAGCTTTATCAAAGTTTGTAGCTAAGTCTGATATTTGTACAGTTTCTATAAAGGATGCTGCAATACCAGTTTCCTCTTGGAAAGCTTGTAACCCTTCCCAAGCACCTTGGTTATAACTTTGGTCGTTTACTCCACCAACGTCTGCAACCATTATTACGGATTGTTCTTTTTGCTCACTAGCTTGTCCATTGTCTGAATCCTTAACGCCTGTTGATGAGTTAGAAGAACCGCAGCCTGTTACTACCAGGGCCAACATACTGATTGCTAATAATAAAGCAATTGTCTTTTTCATCTCTTACTCTCCTTTTCTAGTGTAGTTTAAGTTATTTTAACCTTTTTGAAGCCCAATTCCAATGCCAATTCCTTCAAATAATTCATATATTCATCGGATGGGCTCTCTGCTTCCTTAAGCCTACCTATGACTCCATGGTTTCTAAACTTAATTAACTTCAAATTAGTGTAACTAATTTTTTCACCAATGGTAGATTTAATCCCTTTTAGGATATCCTCTGCATCTACCTCATCAGGAATGCATACAATCCTTATCTCTTCCAGCTTATCTAGGTCAGATAAGAATTTTAAATTCTTTAATACATTCCTATTATTGCCACCGGTAAGCTTGTTAAATTTTTCATTATCCCAAGCCTTAACATCCAGCATAACTCCACTGCATACTTCTATTAGCTCAGGATATTTTGATAAGTCGATAGTACCATTACTATCAATTAGGCAGGATAAACCTGCCTTTTGTCCTAAAGTAAATAACTCTACTAAGAATTCAGGATAGAGGGTACATTCCCCTCCAGAGACGGTAATGCCTCGGATGAAGGGAATGTCCCTTTCTACTTCTTTAAATACTTCCTCAGCTGTCATCCATTTAATCTCTTCAGTTGGAGAAGATTCGGTGCACATTTCTTGAGTTTCAGGATTGTGGCAATATGCACACCTAATATTGCAGCCTTGGAGGAATATTGCTGTACGATTGCCTGGTCCATCCACTAAACTATGCGGGATTATCTTGCGAACTGGAGCTTTTATCATACTCCTCTAACCTTTCTGTTTTGTAGCTTGTTGTTGTCATAATTTGGTGCTCCCAGATGGGTAGTATTTTGCAACACCTGCTCACCTTTTTTGTATTTCTCAATTTCGCTTCTCTTAACTAGATAGCCAGTTATCCTTACAAGGTCGCCATTTTCCTCATAGAAGGCTATATACTTAACTCCTAAGTCAAAGGCTCCCTTTACTATATCTAACATGGCTGAAGGATTGTTCCTAGCCGTAGTTTCCATGGCAAATATATCACTACATCCTGTTGGAATTAGCTTATGGAATCTTGCACTGTGGCGTAGGTGGTCTGACATATTTTCAGGTTCATCACCTATTGGAATCCTTACTCCAGCTGTAATTCCAATATCATAATCCATACCTACCTGGGCATGAAGCAGGAAGCGGTTATTAGATATTGGTGAATATAAAGCTGGAAATTCTGAAAGGAATTCATGGATAGTATGCATGATTCTGTCAGCTAAGTCATCAGCTTCCTTGTCATGACCATATCGTTTTCCTTCATCCTTCATTAGGATGTTTGTACAGTCAGCCAAGCCTACGATTCCATACATTCCTATGAACCTATCCTTATGGATTAAACCTTCTTTTACTAAGAAGGAGCTTTCAAAGAATCCTGATTCCTCAACTAGGAAGCGAATCCTTTCATTCATGTAGTTTGCCAGAGCTTCTAAGCATTCTGGTAATATTGTATCGAAGAAGTGGTCTACATCCTTAGCTAGTTTGGCTGCATTTGGTAATACTACCCTAGCTAAAGTATAGGCCCCTCCACCTATTGGTAGGATGTTATAACAACTGGCAATACCATAATCGGTAGTATAGGTATCCTTATTAAGCTTGTGGTTGCAGATTGCTGGATTAGCACAGAACATAGTAGTGTATAGGGCTAGTTCTGCTATTTCATCAGAAGTTATATCTGGGTCATACTTAAAGGTAAAGTTAGGAACCGCATTCTGCAACTCCCTTTCCACTTCTAAAATAAGCCTTCCAGCACGTGTATCCTCTGGTCCCAGGTTGGCGTGACAGAAACTATCGGTTATAGTTCTATCGATATAGTTTAAGAATAATTTTAGCTTTTTCTTAATCTCCTCATCTGTATATCCATCTAGGAAGGGAGCTATCATCTTATCTAGATTCCCTAAATATATTGGGAAGCTAGTAATTGAAGGAACATGACGATAAAGGATCATCAAGGCATTTAATAACTCATCTAGATCCTTTGGTGGTTCTATTTGTAAGAATTCACTACCTTCCTTTATGAACTTATCGTAGTCTGGTAAAATATAGCGTGGACGATAAGGAGCATTTCCTTCAAATAGGTTATCGATTGCATTCTTTTCAAAATAGTATTGAGTCTTTTCTGGTATATGAAGCACGTCTAACGTGTTTTCTGCAGCTTGAGCTAAAGAAAGAACTTTTTGCTCATAAGTTAACTTTTGACTTTTAACTAATCCTAAAATATCAGTCATCAACACCATCCCCTTTAAAAAAATTAGTAGTTTACAAAGCTCTCAACGCTTTCATACATCTTTTCGTATTGGGGCTTTGTAATTATAATCCTATGACCTTCTACAGTTAACAGACCTTGTTTTTCAAGCCTTTTAATCACTCGATTTACCGTTTTAACTGCATAGCCTGTTTCTTCAGCTATCTGCTGCCTAGTCATCTTCAAGATGCAAAAGTCGTCTTTAGCATATAAACGATAATTTTGTACTAAGTAAATTTTTATTCTGTCGATGGACTTAATCATAAGAAAAGTCCTAAGGTGCTTTTGTTCATCTAATACCCTTTTAAGGATGATATGGGTCCTTTTATAGAGGTATTTTGAATTGTTTTTAAGAAAGTTCTTGTAGACATCTACCGGCATAGTTATAAAGACGCATTTGGACTCGGTGATCAAAGTAGCCCTAAAGTTTGGTATATCTGCCAAAGCCTCCATCTCCCCGAAGACCTCAGGGGCAGGGAATTTAGTAAAGGCATAGACGTCCCCTGTAGAGAATTCTTCCAGGGCCTTAACCAGTCCAGATAGAAGTATCCATATGGTATCTATTTTTTCATCAGATGAAATAAATCTTTCTCCAGCTTGCAGTGTAACTACCTGGCAATCATCCAATAGATCTAGGTTATCATCGTTAAAAAGTTCTTCAAAAGCATCCACTCTTATATCCGAATATTCTAATATCTCTTTTAAAATCTCGTGCATCAATCACACCTCAATTTAATATATCATAATGCAAATAAGGCCAACAAGGACACATGTCCTTATTTTATCGTTATTTAAAAGACAATTAAAAGCCATGTAAAAAGGATGTTAAGGTTGAAAATTTAATAAGTTTTCTTATATCGATAATAATGGAAAAGTATACCAAATCCTTAGCATTTCAAATTAATCCCCTATAATGATGACTAATGACCTAATTTAAGTTTGATTTGTAACCCTGGCTTTAAGCTATAATATTATTTATTAAATTTGATTATATAAAGGTTCATACGTTATTAAGCTCTTAATTTTGCTCCTTATAGAATTTACTAATACTAACTTGTTATCACCCTTTACTTTATACATCCCCTTTAATATATAAATAATTAATTTTATTAATCGAATTTATAGGTATATTATTAATAATCAGTTCTTACTTATTGGCATAATTATCTATTAAGATATTAAAAC